>JAIYAG010000031.1 GCA_027489195.1 Burkholderiales bacterium
CGCGGGTCGGGCAGCCGGCGCGTCGGCACGGAGCGGCGACTGCGCGGTGGCCGCGCGGGCCCCCGCAGCGAGCGCCGCCGTGCCTTCCGAGGTCCGCTCCTCGACCTTCGCCTGGTGCCGCTCGCGCAGCCGCTGGCGGACGTAGTCCTGGAACGACACCGTGCTCATGCCCGCAGGCGGCATCTCGGCCTCGAGGGGCCCCGCGGACGGAGCGGTGCGCGGGGCGGGCTCGTCCGCCTCGACGAACTCGCGACGCGCGGACGCCATGGCGGGCCCGTGGGCCGCGGCGACCCCGGACGCACCGGCGGACAGGCCGCCGAGCTCGCCCGGCGCCGCGGCCAGCAGCTCGACGCCCTCGGCGCAGGGCCGGTTCGCGAGCACCAGCGCGTCGGGTCCGAGCGTGTCGCGAAGCTTGCGCATCGCGTCCCGGGACGTCCGTCCGACGAATCGCATCACCTTCATGTCGCGTCTCCGATGATCCGGCCGATCCGGATCGAATGCGTGTCAGGTATTTCCGCGTGCCCGAGGACCCGCAGGCGCGGGGCGCCCTTGCGGAGCAGCCGCGCGACGGGCACGCGGATGCGATCGGGCACGAGCAGGCAGGCGGGCACGCCGGCGGTCTCCTGCCGCGCCGCCGCGTCGCTGGTGGCCTTCACCACCAGGTCGGCGACACCGGGCTCGAGCGCGCCGGCCGCGCCGGGAGCGAGCGCCTGCGACAGCAGGTTCTCGAGATTCGGGTCGAACGCGATCACGTCGAGCTCGCGGGCGTGGCCGTAGATCTGGTCGACGATCGCCGGCGCCAGCGCGATCCGCACCTCGCGGGTCAGTTCGGCCGGATCCTGCGAGCGCGGGGCGTTCTCCGCCAGGTTCTCGACGATGGTGCGCAGGTCGCGCACGTGCACCGACTCGTCCAGCAGGTTCTGCAGCACCTTCTGCAGCGCTGCGATCGGCAGCAGCTTCGGCACCACCTCCTCGGAGAGCTTGCCGGCGTACTTCGCCAGGTGATCGAGCAGCTGCTGCACCTCGGCGCGCCCGAGCAGCTTGCTCGCATGCACGCCCATCAGGTGATTCAGGTGGGTCGCGATGACGGTCGCCGCATCGACCACCGTGTAGCCCGCCACCTGCGCCTCGTCGCGCCGACCGGCGTCGATCCACACCGCCGGCAGCCCGAAGGCCGGATCCTGGGTCGGGGTGCCCGAGAGCTGCCCCATCGCATGGCCGGGGTTGATCGCGAGGAAGCGCTCCGGGAAGGCCTCGCCCTCGCCGATGACCGCGCCCTTGAGCGTCACGCGGTAACCGTTCGGGCGCAGCCCCAGGTTGTCCTTGATGTGCACCGCCGGAGGCAGGAAACCGACCTCGTTGGCGAACTTCTTGCGCACGCCCTTGATGCGGGTCAGCAGGTCGCTCGCCTGGTTGCGCTCGATCATCGGGATCAGCCGGTAGCCGACCTCGAGGCCGAGCAGGTCCACCGGCACCACGTCCTCCCAGCTCGCCTCGGTCGACGGCGCCGCCGGACGTTCCACCTGCTGCGGCTCGGGCGGCAGCGCCGCCAGCTCCTTCTGGCGCTTCGAGAGCCACCAGGCGGCGTAGCCGCAGGCGGCCGCCAGCAGCAGGAACGCGACGTGCGGCATGCCGGGGATGACGCCGAGCAGGCCGAGCACCGTCGCCGACAGGCCGAGCGCACGCGGCATCTTGAACAGCTGGCTGCCCACCTGCCCGCCGATGTCGTCTTCCTGCCCGACCCGCGAGACGATCAGGCCGGCGGCCAGCGAGACCACCAGCGCCGGGATCTGCGCGACCAGCGCATCGCCGATGGCCAGCAGCACGTAGTTCGAGGCGGCGCGCTCGAGCGGCAGGTTGTGCTGGATCAGCCCGATCGCCAGGCCCCCGATGACGTTGATCGCCAGGATCAGCATCGAGGCGATCGCATCGCCCCGCACGAACTTCGAGGCGCCGTCCATCGAGCCGTAGAAGTCGGCCTCCTGCGAGACCTCCAGGCGTCGGCGGCGGGCTTCCTTGTCGTCGATCGAGCCGGCGTTGAGCTCGGCGTCGATCGACATCTGCTTGCCGGGCATCGCATCGAGGGCGAAGCGTGCCGACACCTCGGCGATCCGGCCGGCGCCCTTGGTCACCACGATGAAGTTGATCACCGTGAGGATCGCGAACACGATGATGCCGACCGCGAAGTTGCCGCCGATCAGGAAGTTGGCGAACGACTCGATCACCTTGCCGGCCGCATCGGGGCCGGTGTGACCGTGCATCAGCACCGCGCGCGTCGACGCCACGTTCAGCGCCAGCCGCAGCATCGTGGTGATCAGCAGGATCGTCGGGAACGCCGCGAAGTCGAGCGGCTTGATCGTGTACGACGCGACCAGCAGCACGACCAGCGCGATCGCGATGTTGAACGAGAAGAACACGTCGAGCAGGAACGGCGGCAGCGGCAGCACCAGCATCGCCAGCATGATGCAGATGAGCACAGGCGCGGCCAGCACCTGCGTCCGCGGCAGCGGGAACGGAAGCCAGGACGGCGGGGCGTTCGCGCTCACTGTTCACCCTCCAGCGGGTCCAGCCCGTCCGGCACGACGATGCCCGGCTCGTTCGGCCGCCTGCCACGGCCCGCGACGTGCTGGTTCAGCTGGTAGACCCAGGCGAGCACCTGCGCGACGGCCGAATAGAGGGCCGCCGGGATCTCCCCATCGACCTCGACGTGCTTGTAGAGCGCCCGCGCGAGCGGCGGCGATTCGAGCAGCGGCACGCCGGCCTCCTGGGCGAGCTCCCGGATCCGGGCGGCCAGCAGGTCCGCACCCTTGGCGACCACGCGGGGCGCGGACATCGCGCCGTCCTCGTACTTGAGCGCGACGGCGAAGTGGGTAGGGTTGGTGACGACGACGTCGGCGGTGGCGACTGCCTGCAGCATCCGGCCGCGCGACATCTCCCGCTGGCGCTGGCGGATCTGCGCCTTGACGTGCGGATCGCCCTCGGCCTCCTTGTATTCCTGCTTGGCTTCCTGAGGCGTCATCATCATCTTCTGGTGATGGCGGAAGATCTGCAGCGGGCCGTCGGCCAGCGCCACCGCGATCACCACGCCGGAGACGGCGATCAGCCCGTAGCGCAGGTCCGCGCCGGCGGTGGCCAGCGCGGCCGGCAGCGACATGCCTGCAAGGGCGGCGAACTGCGCGAGCCCGCTGGCGGCGAGCCAGAAGCCGACGCCGCCGACCGCCATCGCGATCGCGGCGAGCTTGCCGATGTCGACCGCGGAATCCTTGGAGAACATCCTGCCCAGGCCCTTCATCGGATCGAGCCGGGTCAGGTCGGGCATCGCGGGCTTGAGGGTGAACACCAGCCCGCCGACCGCGAGGGTGGCGGCGGTCGCGGCGGCGATGGGCGCGATCACCAGCGGCAGGGTCGCCCACACCGCTTCCGCGGCGGTCGCGCCCGCGGCCGCCAGCGCCTGCGCGGGCTCGCGGGTCAGCACGCGGTCGAAGCGCAGCGAGCCGCGGATCAGCGCGAGCGAGCGCTCGGCGAACTGCGGTCCGTAGAGCGACAGGCATGCGATGAAGGCGAGCAGCGCCGCGGCATGGGACACCTCACGCGAGCGCGGGACCTGCCCTTCTTCACGGGCCTGCCTGAGCTTGCGTTCGGAGGCTGGTAGCCGCCGTTCGTCGCGATCTTCTGAAGATTCCGCCATATATGCCGATTGAGGGACTCACGGAATTGTCCGTGGGTGGGGCATGGGTCGAAGCGCGGAATAGGTCCATGGATACGGCTCACATCTCGGGTGTGGGTTGGGGTTGGTACGCGTGTTCGCTTGTTCGCACAGTCGACGGTTGGCGCGCGGCGCCGCTGTCCTTCAGGCCGTCGCTTCCTCCGAGGGCCGCACCCCGGGCTTCGCCCGGGGTCCCCGTCTCGCGCAGGCGCCCGACGGGCCGGACCAAGAACTCGCCCGCTGCGCGGGCTCAAACAGCTTGGTCCTGAAGTCCGGCCTGCGGCCGGACTTCACCCGTCGGACGCCCGCGCGAGACGGTGCGGCCCAGTCGGTGCGCGACGGCCTGAAGGGCAGCGGCGCCGTGAGACGGGTGTGCGTGCGCCGGCGATCGCTGCTTGGTGGGTGAGACCGGGGTGGGGTCTTCTGACGCCGTTAGGCGGTCGTCGCGCGCGCCCCAAAAGCGAAGGGCGCCTCTGCGCCCTTCATTCGTTGCTGCTCAGCGCTTCGGTGATCCCGGGTCGACCGGTGCCGCGGGCGCCGCAGGCGCCGCCGACTGCGGCGCCGGCACCACGGTCGGCGACGGCGGGACGATGCCGCCCAGGCCGGGCACCCGGCTCAGGGCCTTCTCGAACTCCTCGATGTCGCTCGCCTGCAGCTCGGTGCCCGAGAGCACGCGGCGCTCGGCCATCGAGTTCATCACCACGATCGAGATGCGCCGGTTGATCGGCGCGCCCGGCGCCGACTTGTCGAACGGCACCACCGCGGCCAGCCCCATCACCCGCAGGATCTTGCGCTCGTCCATGCCGGCGGCCAGCAGCTCGCGCCGCGACGCGTTCGCGCGGTCGGCCGACAGCTCCCAGTTCGAATAGCCGCGCTCGCCGCCCGAGAACGGCGAGGTGTCGGTGTGGCCGGTCAGCGTCACCTTGGCGTCGACCTAGTTCAGTGCCTTCGCGATCTCGCCGAGCAGCTCGCGCATGTACGGCTTCACCACCGACGAGCCCGAGTCGAACATCGGACGGTTCTGGTCGTCGACGATCTGGATCCGCAGACCGTCCGGCGTCACGTCCATCCGGACCTGGTTGCGCAGCTCGCGCAGGCGCGGGTTGCGCTCGATCGCCTCCTCGACGAGCGCACGCACCTTGCGGGCCTGCGCTTCGGTCATCTTCTGCATCTCCTCGGGGAGCTGCTGCAGGTTGACCTTCGCCTTGGGCTGCTCGACGTCGCCGCGCTTGACCTGCCCGGTCGTGCGGGTCAGGTCCTCGCCGCCGCCCTTGATGATGCTCGAGCTGTCGCCCGACCCGGAGCCCCCGAACATCGCCACCTGCAGCGGCGTGTTGAAGTGGTCGGCGATGCCCTTCAGGTCGCCCTTCGTCGTCGAGCCGAGCAGCCACATCAGCAGGAAGAACGCCATCATCGCGGTCACGAAGTCCGCGTACGCGATCTTCCAGGCGCCGCCGGGGTGACCGTGGCCGCCGCCCTTCTTGACCTTCTTGATGATGATCGGCTGGATCTTCTTGTCGGCGCCGGCCATCGCTCAGGCCTTCTTCTGCTTGACGTGCGACTCGAGCTCCTGGAACGACGGGCGCTCCGTGGAGAACAGCACCTTGCGCCCGAACTCCACCGCGATCGCGGGCGCGTAGCCCTGGAGGCTGGCCAGCAGCGTGATCTTCACGCACTGCAGCTCCTTGTGCGCCTCCTCGCCCTTCTGCTCGAGCACCTTCGCCAGCGGGCTGACGAAACCATAGGCCAGCAGGATGCCGAGGAAGGTGCCGACCAGGGCGCCGGCGATCATCTGACCGAGCACCGCCGGGGGCTGGCCGACCGAGGCCATCGTCTTCACGACGCCCAGCACCGCGGCCACGATGCCGAA
>JAIYAG010000382.1 GCA_027489195.1 Burkholderiales bacterium
CCGGTGCGGGCGTGGCGGATTTCTTTCAAGGGACTCTTCCTGGCGCCCCCTGCCGGCAGGGCGGGGCGGACCGGGGATTTTACCGGAATGCGGCCGGCGGCCCGCCGGGCGGCGCCTTGGCCCCGGCCGCGAGGCAGGCTAGGCTCGCGTCATGACCGCTCCCCCCCTCCTGCCCGGCTGGACCCGGCGACCGGGACGCACCACGAGGACGGCCCCCGGGGCCGCCCTGCTGGGCGCCCTGTTCGCGGCCCTGCTCGCCTCGGGTTGCGGGGGCTCCGGCGGCACGGGGGCCGCCAGCGACGCCGCCGGCAGTACGGCGCAGCCGGCGGACCTGACCGAGGTCGGCTGGGTCCGTTCGGTGATGAAGAGCGTCTACCTGTACGCCGACCGCGTCCCCGCGGCGGACCTCTCGGGGCTCGAGACCGCCTCGCAGGCGCTCGAGGCACTGCGGGTGAACCCGCCCGACCGCTTCAGCTACGTCGAGAAGCGGACCACCTACGACGGCTTCTTCGACGAGGGCACTTCGGTCGGACTGGGCATCGGGCTGCGGATCGAGGCCGGGGCCGTCGTGCTGCGGTTCGTGATTCCCGGCTCGCCGGCCGAGCGCGCCGGGCTCCGGCGCGGCGACCGGATCGTCTCCATCGATGGCGTCGACATCGCCACGCTGGTCGCCGCCGGTACCGTGACCACGGCGCTCGGCCCGTCCGAAGCCGGTCTCGTGGTGCGGCTCGGCTGGCGCCGGGAGGGCACCGTCACCGAAGCCGACGTCACCAAGGCGAGCTACACGGTGGCGCCGATCCTGGCCAGCCGCGTCATTGAGCGCGCCGGGGCGCGCATCGGCTACATCGCGCTCTACACCTTCACCGAGACCGCCCGCCCGGCCTGGGATGCGGCGGTCGCGGCCCTGCGCGAGGCGGGCGCGCGCGCGCTCGTCGTCGACCTGCGCGAGAACGGCGGCGGGCGGCTCTACGTGGCGGCGGACATCGCCGGCTCGCTCGCCCCGAGCAGCGCCGTCGGCCAGACCTTCACCGAGCTGCGCCACAACGCCGCCAACCTCGCCAACGACCTGTCGATCCCGGTGCCCGCACGGCCGGCCACCGGCGCGTTCGAGCAGGTCGCGTGGCTGGTCTCGGACATCACCTGCTCGGCCTCGGAGTCGCTGATCGTCGGGCTGCGCCCGTTCCGCGACGACCCGCTCATCGGCACCCGGACCTGCGGCAAGCCGGTCGGCTTCGAGCCGCAGGTGCGCGGCGACGTCGTGCTGAGCGCGGTCAGCTTCATCGGCCGCAACCGCGACGGGCTCACCGACTGGTTCGACGGCCTGGCGCCGACCTGCCCCGTCTCGACCGAGCCGTACCTGCCGTTCGGCGACGAGGCCGATCCGCGCCTGGCGGAGGCGCTGCAGCGGCTGGGCAGCGGGGCCTGCAGCCCGGCGGCCCAGGCGGCGTCGAAGTCGGTGCGGACCTCGCCGTCGACCTCCGCGCGGCTGCCCGCCTCGTTCGGACTGGCGAGCGAGACCGGGCTGTTCTGACGGGCGCGGCGAGCGAGCCGCACGCAGCGACCGGTCGGCCAGGGCCGACGCTCAGGCGGGTTGCGCCGGTTCCATCGTCCAAAGCGCCTGACCCTTGCGCTCCTTGCCGATCGCGGCGAGCGCCGCTTCATGGGCGGCCGCCTCGGCCGGCGACGCAGCCTTCACCGCGAGGCCGCGCGGCGGCCACTCGATCGGCTCGGCACCGTCCGCACGCCCGTCCCCGGCATCGAGCGCGATCTCGAAGCTGTCCTGCCCGCGCGTCATCGCGAGATAGACCTCGGCGAGCAGCTCCGAGTCGAGCAGCGCGCCGTGCAGCGTGCGGTGCGCGTTCGACACGCCATAGCGATCGCACAGCGCATCGAGCGAGTTGCGCTTGCCGGGATGCAGCTCGCGCGCCATCAGCAGCGTGTCGAGCACGCCGCCGCAGCGCTCGCGAAAGCGCCCGTGCCCGACCCGCGCGAGCTCGGCATCGAGGAACGACAGGTCGAAGGCCGCGTTGTGGATCAGCACCTCGGCACCGTCGCAGAACGCCAGCACCCGCTCGGCGACCTCGGCGAAGCGCGGCTTGTCGCGCAGGTCGTCCCAGGTCATGCCGTGCACCTCGGTCGCGGCCTCGTCGATCTCGCGCTCGGGGTTGAGGTACAGGTGCAGCGTGCGCCCGGTGAGCCGGCGGTTGACGATCTCCAGACAGCCGATCTCGATGACCCGATGGCCCTCGGCGGCCGACAGGCCGGTGGTCTCGGTGTCGAGGACGACCTGGCGCATCAGGACCCCGCAGCCGGCGACGGGCGCTGCTCGACCGCCACCGCGGCCGCGCCGTGGCCGGCCGCCACCTCGCCGTGCGGCGCGGGCGGGGCCGCATCGGCCTCGGCCTGCGCCGCGGCCGCCTGGGCGCCGCCGAACTTCTTGCCGCGGGTGAGCAGCGTGTAGAAGGTCGGCACCACGAACAGCGTGAGCACCGTGCCCAGCGACATGCCGCCGACGATCACCATGCCGATCTGGATCCGGCTCTCGGAGCCGGCCCCGGTCGCCAGCGCCAGCGGCACCGAACCCAGCACCATGGCGCCGGTGGTCATCAGGATCGGGCGCAGCCGCAGCGCCGCCGCCTCGACGACGGCCTCGCGCATCGCGCGGCCCTCCTCGCGCAGCTGGTTGGCGAACTCGACGATCAGGATGCCGTGCTTGGTGATGAGGCCCACCAGCGTGATCAGGCCGATCTGGCTGTAGACGTTGAGCGTCCCTCCGCTCCACTGCAGCAGCGCGAGCGCCCCCGTCATCGCCAGCGGCACAGTGAGCATGATGACGAACGGATCGATGAAGCTCTCGAACTGCGCGGCCAGCACCAGGTAGATGAAGCCGAGGGCGAGCGCGAAGGTCAGGAACAGTTCGGAGGACGACTGCTTGAACTCGCGCGTCTGGCCGTTGTAGTCGATCGCGTAGCCGCTGGGCAGGTGCTTGCGCGCCGCCGCCTCGAGGTAGTCGACCGCCTCGCCGAGCGAGGTGCCCGGCGCGAGGTTCGCGGTGATCGTCACCGCGCGGCGCTGCGCGAAGTGGTTCAGCTCGCGCGGACTGACCGCCTCCTTCCACGCGACCAGGCTGGAGAGCGGCACCATCGTGTCGCCGCGCCCGCGCAC
>JAIYAG010000278.1 GCA_027489195.1 Burkholderiales bacterium
ACGACCGCGACCGCCCAGGCACCCGGGGCGCGCCAGCCCAACGTGCTGGTGATCTGGGGCGACGACATCGGCCAGTTCAACATCAGCGCCTACAACAACGGGATGATGGGCTACCGCACGCCCAACATCGACAGCATCGCCGCGGACGGCGCGCTGTTCACCGACTGGTACGGCCAGCAGAGCTGCACCGCCGGCCGGGCCGCCTTCGTGACCGGTCAGTCGCCGATCCGCACCGGCCTCACCAAGGTCGGCCTGCCGGGTGCGCCCGAGGGCATGAAGAAGGAAGACCCGACGATCGCGACGCTGCTGCGCGCGCAGGGCTACATGACCGGTCAGTTCGGCAAGAACCACCTCGGCGACCGCGACGACATGCTGCCGACGGCGCACGGCTTCGACGAGTTCTTCGGCAACCTGTACCACCTGAACGCCGAGGAAGAGCCGGAGAACCCCGACTACCCGAAGGGCGAGGCCTTCAAGAAGCAGTTCGGCCCGCGTGGCGTGATCCACAGCTTCGCCGGCGGCACCATCACCGACACCGGCCCGCTCACGCGCAAGCGCATGGAGACCATCGACGACGAGGTCACCGCGAAGGCGCTGGACTTCATGGAGCGCGCGAAGAAGGCCGACAAGCCGTTCTTCATGTGGTGGAACTCCACCCGCATGCACATCTTCACGCACCTGAAGCCGGCGTCGGTCGGCAAGACCGGCCTGGGCATCTACGCCGACGGCATGGTCGAGCATGACGGCCACGTCGGTCAGGTGATGGCCAAGCTCAAGGAGCTCGGCCTCGAGGACAACACCATCGTGATGTACTCGACCGACAACGGCGCCGAGACCTTCACCTGGCCCGACGGCGGCACGACGATGTTCCGCGGCGAGAAGAACACCCAGTGGGAAGGCGGCTACCGCGTGCCGACGATGATCAAGTGGCCGGGCGTGATCAAGCCCGGCACCGTCATCAACGACATCGCCGCGCACGAGGACATCCTGCCGACGATGCTCGCGGCCGCCGGCGACCGGACCGTGGTCGAGGACCTGAAGAAGGGCCGCCGTGTCGGCCCGATGAACTACAAGGTGCACCTCGACGGCTACGACCTCGGCCCGGCGTTCAGGGGCGAGAGCGCCTGGCCGCGTCGCGAGTTCATCTACTGGACCGACGACGGCAGCGTCGCCGCGCTGCGCTACGACAACTGGAAGGTCACCTTCCTCAAGCAGGAGTCCGAGGGCCTGAAGGTCTGGCAGCAGCCGTTCACGCAGCTGCGTGCCCCGACGCTGACCAACCTGCGGATGGACCCGTTCGAGCGTGCCGAGGCCGAGCATGCGATCGGCTACCAGCGCTGGTACCTCGAGCGCATGTTCGCGATCGCGCCGGCCGGCGCCTACGTCGGGCGCTGGCTGCAGAGCTTCCGCGAGTTCCCGCCGCGCCAGAAGCCGGGCAGCTTCAACCTCGACCGCGTGATGGAAGCCGTCACGCAGGGCGGCGGCGCCAGCGGCCGCTGAGCCCACCCGTCCCGCAGCCTGCCCGCGGGGGCCGCCGTCCACGACCGGACGGCGGCCCTCGTGCCATGAAGGCCCTGCACCGCGCCCCTCGCCGCACCACCAGGAACCGACCATGACCGCCCTGCACCGACGTCGCGTCGTCGCGCTGATCGCAGCCTCACCCCTGTCCGGCCTCGCCCGCGCGCAGTCTTCGCCCGCCGCCGAACCGCTGCCGTCCTGGCAGGACGGTCCCGCGCGCGCGCGCATCCTCGCCTTCGTCAAGGCGGTGACCGAGCCCGGCGGCCGCGAGTTCGTGCCGGTGCCCGAGCGGATCGCGGTGTTCGACAACGACGGCACGCTGTGGGCCGAGCAGCCGGTCTACGTGCAAGGCCTGTTCATCGCCGACCGCATCCGCGCGATGAGCGCGACCCGGCCCGAATGGAAAACGAAGGAGCCGTACGCCTCGCTGCTGCGCGGCGACCTGAAGGCGCTCGCCGCCGGCGGCGAGCATGCGATCGCCCAGCTCGCGATGGCCACGCATGCGGGCATGAGCTCGGACGCCTTCTCGAAGATCGTCGAGGACTGGCTGCTCACCGCACGCCATCCGAAGACGGGGCGGCCGTACACCGAGATGGTCTACGTGCCGATGCTCGAGCTGCTCGCCTACCTGCGCGAGAACGGCTTCAAGACCTTCATCGTCTCGGGCGGCGGCATCGAGTTCATGCGGCCGTGGACCGAGCGCATCTACGGCATTCCGCCCGAGCAGGTGATCGGCAGCACCATCCGCACGAAATACGAGCTGCGCGACGGGCAGCCCGTACTGGTGCGGCTGCCGGAGATCGACTTCGTCGACGACAAGGCCGGCAAGCCGGTCGGCATCCTGCGCCACATCGGGCGCAGGCCGATCGCCGCGTTCGGCAACTCCGACGGTGACCTGCAGATGCTGCAGTGGACCGCCGCCGGACCGGGTGCGCGCCTGGCCGCGATCGTCCGGCACACCGACGCCGTGCGCGAGTGGGAATACGACCGGGCCTCGAAGGTCGGGCGTCTGGACAAGGCGCTCGGCGAGGCCGCCGCGCGCGGCTGGACGGTCATCGACATGAAGCGCGACTGGCGCCGCGTCTTCGCGTTCGACGCGCGCTAAAGGGCTGATCCGCTGACGCGCCGACCGGCAGAGCGGTCGGCCCGCAGCGCCCCGCCACCGGCCGGCGGCAGGTCCGAAACGATCCGGACACCCTCCGTGGCCACTGGCCCGAGCGGGCCGGTCCGTGGCCCATGGGGTCGGGCGGGTTGCAGGCGATCCGCTACCATGGCCGCCCGTCCCCGCCAGGCTCGATTCGTGATGCGCCGCCCCGGTCCGGTCCTCGCGCCCTCCGGCGCCGGCCTGCTCGCCGCAGGCCTGCTCGCCGCCGGCCTGCTCGGCGGCGATGCGCCCGCCATGGCGGCCCCGGCCGCTCCCTGGCGGGTGGCCGTGCTGATGGGCAGCGACCCCGGCCTGCCGGCGATGCACGAGATCGACCGATCGTTCCGCAGGACGCTGCAGGCCGCGGCACCCGCCGGCGCCACCTTCTTCACCGACACGCTCGACACCTACCGGTTCGACTACGGCGACCTCGCCCCCGAGTTCCTCGCGCTGCAGCGCAAGAAGTACGCCGGGCGCCCGGTCGACCTGGTGGTCGGTGTCGGCGAGCGCGCGATCGACGCGGTGCGCGAGCAGCGCGACGCGCTGTGGCCCGGCGTCCCGCTGATCCTGGCCGGGCTGGACGAGCCGATGGTGGAGCGCGCCCGCGTGCCGGTCGGCGCGCTGCAGTCGTTCTGGCAGCTCGACATCGACGGCACGCTCGCGCTCATCGAACGGCTGCAGCCGACGGCCACCCGCCTGGTGGTGCTGAGCGGCAACGCCGAGGGCGACCTCGCCCTCGGGGCGCGCGTGGGCGCACTCGCCACGACGCGCGGGCGCTGGCGCATCGAGCCCTGGGCGGGGCTGCCGATCGCGGCGCTGCGCGAGCGGCTCGCGCAGCTCGGCCCCGAGACGGCGGTGTTCTTCACGCACATGAGTCGCGACGCGAACGGCCCCACGCCGTTCCCGGCCGAGGTGCTGACTCAGCTCGCGGCGGCCTCGGGCGCGCCGATCTATGGCCTGTTCGGCAGCTTCGTGGGGCGCGGCCTCGTGGCCGGCAGCGTCGTCGATTTCGAGGCCGCGGGCCGCCAGGCCGCGACGCTCGCGATCGCCCTGCTCGAGGGCAGGCCGCCGCCCGCGGTATCGCCCGACGCGACCACCCGCTGCACGGCGGACCTCGGTCTGTTCGCCCGCCACGGCCTCGACACGGCCGCGCTGCCGGCGGGCTGCACGACCGTCAACGCGCCGCGCAACCTGTGGACCGAATACCGCGCCTTCGTGCTCGTCAGCAGCGCCGTGGTCGCCGCCCAGGCCCTGACCATCGGCGGCCTGCTGGTGCAGCGCCGCCGGCGGCGGCAGGCCGAGGCCGAAGCCGGCCAGCGCCGGCTCGAGCTGGCACGCGCGATGCGCTTCGCGGCGATGGGCGAGCTGACCGCATCGATCGCCCACGAGATCAACCAGCCGCTCGGCGCGATCCTGAGCAATGCCGATGCCGCCGCCATGATGCTGCGCAGCAGCGGCGCCCCGACCGACACGCTGCACCAGTCGCTGCACGAGATCCTGGCCGACATCCGCCGCGACGACCTGCGCGCGCACGAGGTGATCCGAAGGCTGCGCGCGCTCCTCGAGAACCACGAGGTCACACACGTGCCGCTGGGGCTGCATCCCGCGCTGCACGAGGCGCTCGGTCTGCTCGAGCCCGAGGCGCGCCGACGCGGGATCGTGCTCGAGGCCGTGCTCGAAGCCGCGGACGACCGCATCGTCGGCGACCCGGTGCAGCTGCAGCAGGTGCTGCTCAACCTGGCGATCAATGCCATGGACGCGATGGATGCGGGCGACGCGGCGCCCGCCGGGCCGCGCCGCGTGTCGATCGCGACCGCGGACCGCGACGGCGCGCTGCAGCTCACGGTCGCCGACACCGGTTCGGGCATCCCCGACGGCGAGCACGAGTCGGTGTTCGAGTCGTTCTTCACCACCAAGCCGCGCGGCATGGGCCTGGGCCTGGGGATCGTCCGGGCGATCGTCGAGTCGCACGGCGGAGACGTCACGCTCGAGCCCCGCGAGGGTGGCGGCACGCTCGCCCGGGTCCGACTGCCGCGCGCGCGGCCGAACGCAGGCGCGGCGCACGAAGACCTCCGACGCGACGCACTGCTGCCGGCCGCAGCGCTGACGACCCGATGAGCACCGCGGGCGAGCCGATCGTCGTGCACGTCGTCGACGACGACGAGGCGATGCGCGTCGCGCTCACCCGGCTGCTCGGCGCGGCCGGCTATGCGACCCGCGCCTACGGCTCGGCCGGCGAGTTCCTGATCGCCGCCGGCAGCGAGCCCGAGGGCTGCCTGCTGCTCGACCTGCACATGCCCGGCCCGGACGGCCTCGCGCTGCACGAGGCGCTGCGCCAGCGCGGCTGGACCGTGCCGACGGTGTTCCTGACCGGGCGTGGCGACATCCCGACCAGCGTGCGGGCGCTCAAGGCCGGTGCCAGCGACTTCCTGACCAAGCCGGTCCGCAGCGAGGTGCTGCTCGAGGCGGTCCGCAGCGCGATCGAGGCCGACGCGCCGCGGCGTGCCGGGCGCGAGCGCCGTCGCGAGGCGCGGGCCCGCTTCGCGTCGCTCGACGAGCGCGAGCGTACGGTGCTGCGCCGCGTGCTGCAGGGCGCGCTCACCAAGCAGATCGCCTGGGAACTGGGCGTCAGCGAGCGCACCGTGAAGGCCGATCGCGCCTGCGTCATGCGCAAGATGGGCGCGGCGACCCTGCCCGAGCTGGTGCGCCTGGCCGAAGGCCTGGAGGGCGAGCCCGGGCGCGAGGCCTGAACGGCCCCGCTTGAACGGACAGGCCGGGCCGGACGACGCGCGGACAGGACGTCGCGCCGGACGGCCGGTGGGGGTGGCGGTCCGGTCGGCTACCATCGAAGGCATCATGCTCAGTGCCCCCTTCGCCCTGTTCGCGGAGCTCCCGCCGCCCGCCGTCGTGGCGCTCGCGTCGGTGTTCGGCCTGCTCGTCGGCAGCTTCCTGAACGTCGTGATCCACCGGCTCCCCAAGATGATGGAGGCCGACTGGGCCGCCCAGGCCGCCGAGCTGCGCGGCGAGGCTGCAGCCGAGACCCCGCGCTACAACCTCATGGTGCCGCGCTCGGCCTGCCCGCATTGCGGCACGCAGATCACCGCGCTGCAGAACGTCCCGGTGATCTCCTGGCTGCTGCTGCGCGGCAAGTGCGGGCACTGCGCGGCGCCCATCCCCGCCCGCTATCCGTTCGTGGAGCTGCTGACCGGCGTGCTGGCCGGCTGCGCGATCGCCGTCCACGGCCCGAGCGCCGCGGGCCTGGGCGCGATGCTGCTCACCTTCTTCCTGGTCGCGCTCGCCTTCATCGACCTCGA
>JAIYAG010000622.1 GCA_027489195.1 Burkholderiales bacterium
CTGACCTCGCTGAACCCGCTGTACACCGTGGGCCGCCAGCTGGTGGAAACCATCCAGACCCACCTCGACCTGACCGCCTCGCAGGCGCGCACGCGTGCGGTCGACCTGCTCAAGAGCACCGGCATCCCGGCGGCCGAGCAGCGCATCGACCACTATCCGCACCAGTTCTCCGGCGGCATGCGCCAGCGCGTGGTGATCGCGCTGGCCCTCGCCGCCGAGCCGCGCCTGATCGTCGCCGACGAGCCGACCACCGCGCTCGACGTGTCGATCCAGGCGCAGATCATCGCGCTGATCAAGCGGCTGTGCCGCGAGCACGGCACCTCGGTGATGCTGGTGACGCACGACATGGGCGTGATCGCCGAGACCGCCGATCGGGTCGCGGTGATGTACGCCGGACGGATCGCCGAGATCGGGCCGGTGGCCGACGTCATCCACAAGCCGAAGCATCCGTACACCGTCGGCCTGATGGGCTCGATTCCGACGGTGGGCGAAGAGCGCGAGCGGCTCGCCCAGATCGACGGCTCGATGCCCCGGCTCAACGCGATCCCGAAGGGCTGCGCGTTCAACCCGCGCTGCCCGAAGGTCTTCGCCACCTGCCGCGAGCGCCGCCCCGACCTGATCGCCGCCGGCACCTCGCTGGCCGCATGCTGGCTGCACGACGCGTCCGTCGCGAGGGAGGCGGCATGAACGCCGCCGAGCGTCCGGTGAAGATCGTCCCGAAGCCGGCCCAGGCCGGCGAGCCGCTGGTGGTGGTCGAGGACATCACGAAGGTGTTCGACGTCTCGCCGCCGTGGCTCAACCGCGTCATCGAGCGCAAGCCGCGCACGCTGCTGCGCGCCGTCGACGGGGTGAGCTTCGAGATCGCCCGTGGCGAGACGCTCGCGCTGGTCGGCGAGTCGGGCTGCGGCAAGTCGACGGTCGCCCGCATGATGGTCGGGCTGTACGCGCCCTCGCGCGGCCGCGTCGCCTTCGACGGCACTGACCTCGCGACGCTCGGCACCGCGGCGGGCAAGCCGCTGCGCTCGAAGCTGCAGATGATCTTCCAGGATCCGTACGCGAGCCTGAATCCGCGCTGGAAGGTCGCCGACATCATCGCCGAGCCGATCCGCGTGCACCGGCTGATCGACGGCGACGCCGCCATCCTCGCGCGCGTGGCGCAGCTGCTTCAGCACGTCGGCCTCGCGCCGGCCGATGCCGAGAAGTATCCGCACCAGTTCTCCGGTGGCCAGCGCCAGCGGCTGTCGATCGCGCGGGCGCTCGCCTCGCAGCCGACCTTCCTGGTGTGCGACGAGCCGACCTCGGCGCTCGACGTGTCGGTGCAGGCGCAGGTGCTGAACCTGATGCGCGACATCCAGCGCCAGGACGGCCTGACCTACCTGTTCATCTCGCACAACCTGGCGGTGGTCCATCACGTCAGCGACCGCGTCGGCGTGATGTACCTCGGCCGGATCGTCGAACTCGCCGACAAGAGCACGCTGTTCTCGACGCCCCGCCATCCGTACACGCGGATGCTGCTCGACGCGATCCCGGACATGCAGATGACCGGCAAGGCCCGCACGCCGGTCGCCGGCGAGGTGCCCAATCCGCTCAACCCACCGACCGGCTGCACCTTCCATCCGCGTTGCCCGCTCGCCAACGACCGGTGCAAGGCCGAGCGGCCGGTGCTGCGTCGTCTCGACGACGGCGCGCAGGTGGCCTGCCACGCGGTGGAGGAAGGCCGCGGCTGACACCATGCGACGCCGTCTGCTGCTCCTCGTCGCCCCGCTGCTGCTGCTCGCGGGCTGTCAGACCGATCTCGCGCTGGTCGACCTGAAGGCCCGCTGGGCCGGGCCGTCCTCGCGCTTCCTGCCGATGGACGGCATCGAGGTGCACTGGCGCGACGAGGGGCCGGCGAACCTCGCGCCGGGCGCGGTGGCCGCACAGGCGGCGTCGCCCCCTGCTCCGACCCCGCCACCCGCCTCGGCCGTCACTGCCGACACCGAGCCGCCCGCGATCCTGCTGCTGCACGGCACTGGCTCGTCGCTGCACACCTGGGACGGCTGGGCGCGGCAGATGAGCCCGACCCTGCGGGTGGTGCGCCTGGACCTGCCGGGCTTCGGGCTGACCGGTCCCCATCCGTCGGGCGACTACTCGGGGACGGCCACGGTCGACTTCCTCGAGCGCTTCGCCAACGCCGCGGGCCTCAAGCGCTTCGCGATCGCCGGCAACAGCCTGGGCGGCTACTACGCGTGGCGCTTCGCGCTGCGGCATCCGGACCGGGTCAGCGCCCTCGTGCTGATCGATGCGGTCGGCTATCCGATCGAGCCCGGCACCAGCGGCGCGATCGCGCTCGAGCTCGCCCGGATGCCGGTGGTGAGCGAGCTGATGCGCTTCGCGCCGATCCGCGGCATGGTCGAGCGCAGCCTGAAGGACACCTACGGCGACGACACGAAGGTCACGCCGGAGCTGGTCGACCGCTACGAGCAGCTGATGCTGCGGCCGGGCAACCGCACCGCCATGGGCGACCGCGCCCGCGCCGAACGCCGTCCGTTGGGCTGGCAGCGCCTGCCCGAGCTGCGGGTGCCGACGCTGATCCAGTGGGGCGGTGCCGATCGCTGGGTGCCGATCACGCATGCGGAGCGCTTCCGGAAGGACATCCCGGACAGCCGCCTCGTTCTCTACCCCGCGCTCGGCCACCTGCCGATGGAAGAAGACCCGTCGACGACCGCGCGCGACGCGATGACCTTCCTGCGCGGCGGCACCGTCCCCGGTCAGAAGTAGGTCCGGATGGCGCGGGTCACGTGCCCCGCGTCGTCGATGCCCCAGACCAGGCGCCACTTGTCGAAGGTCGTGCACGGGTGCGAGACCCCGAAGCCGATCCAGTCGCCGACCTCGATCGGATCCGCAGGCGCCACCCTCAGGTAGCCGTGCTGGTCGTTGTGGCCGAAGACGGCCCAGTGCGCGGGCGCGGGCACGGGCTGCACATCGCGGCCCGGGCGGAACCACCACTTCGGCAGCGGCAGGTCGGCATCGGTGCCGACGTCGCGACGCCCGAGCGTGACGATCGCGCGATCCGGCTCCGGGCGCGACTGCACCGCGGCCCAGACCTCGAGCGCGCCGCGCGGCGGCTCGCCGTGCACCGCGCCGCGGGCCGCGATGGCGGCGACGTGGCGCCGGTACATGCCGTCGTCGTGGCTCAGGTAGCAGCCGCTGCGCAGCACGACGCGCGCCGGGCGCGACAGGGCCGCGCCGGCCAGGCCGCCGACGACCAGGTCGTAGGCCGCCGAGCCGCCGGCCGACAGCAGCACCTCGTCGAGGTCGGCGAACAGGCCCTCGCGGTCGCAGTCGCGCGCGAGTCCGAGGAGCGCTCGCATCCAGTCGCCGACGAAGGCGGTGTCGCGCGCGGCGTCGTTGCTGACGTTGAGCCCCTCGAAGGCCTCGACGCCGGCCAGCCGCAGCCCGGGCGTCGCCGCGACCGCGCGCGCGAGCACGAGCGCGCCCGCCGCGTCGCGGCAGCCGGTGCGCCCGCCCGGCGTGCCCAGCTCGACCAGCACGTCGACGCGGGGTGCGCCCGCCCGCGCCAGACCCTCGGCGAGCAGGGCGAGCTGCGCGCTCGAGTCGGTCAGCGTCAGGAAGCGCACGGCGGGATTCGCGCCGGCCAGCGCGCCCCAGCGCGCCGCGTCGCCGACGCTCGCGATCTGGTTGGCCATCAGCACGCGCTGCGCGCCCGCCTCGACCGCCAGCCGCGCCTGATGCACGTTGGCCACCGTCAGGCCCCAGGCGCCGTCGCGCAGCTGCTCGGCGAAGAGCTGCGGCGCGTTGGTGGTCTTGCCATGCGGCGCGAGGCTCGCGCCCGAGGCCGCGACGAAGCGCATCAGCCAGTCGGCGTTGTGGCGCAGCGCCGATTCGCGCAGCACCGCCACCGGCATCGGCAGATCGCCGCGCAGCAGCTGCAGGCCCTGCGCACCGGCCTCGGCGACGGTGAACGCGGGCCGCTCGGAGGGGAAGCCCTTGAAGCTGGCGTCGAGGCGCTCGGCCAGGATGTGATCGAGTGTCGGCATCCGGCGATTATCGCCCGAGGCCCGGCCGTCGGCACGCGCCGCCGAAGCGCCGCTTCAGAGGGTCGTCAGGGGGTCAGCAGGCGGGCGTCAGGCGGGCGTCAGCACCGCGGCCCGGCCGGCGGTGGCCGCGCCGAACTCGACGAGCAGCGCCTCGGCCGACTCGCCGTCGAGCAGGGCCGGATCGAAGTCGAAGGTCTCGGCATGGCGCGCCACCATCGTCCTGTGCGCGAGGTCCGCGGGCACGAAGCCCATCGACCAGCCCGGGAAGCGCCGCGCGTCGATCCGCGCGAACTTGAGGAGCTGCACGTCGCGGTGACGCGGGTCCCGCAGGAGCGCCGCGTACAGGTCGTTGAGCGAGCGGCGCGAACCCTCGACCACCTGCAGGAAGTGCCTGCTGTCGAAGACCAGCAGCCCGGTGATGCCGCGCTGGACGTTGCGCTGGCGCGCCCGCTCGAGCAGCCGATTCAGTTCGCCGGGGCGCAGGTCGTCGCCGACGGCGCTGGCGTAGATCAGTCGGGAAAGCATCGTTGAACCCCTGCTGCGGCGAGGACGGATCCGGTGACGTGCATCGTGCGCCTCGGCCGCGCCGTCGGTACGACGAACACCGGGCGGGGCGCGGTGCACTTCGACGGCATACGGGTCTCTACAATTGGGGACGACCCGTAGAGAGAGGAGACCCCATGTCCCGTGCCACCCCCGACCGCGGCCGCCTGCTCGCGCCCTTCGCGCCCGTCGCGCTGGCTTCGGCCGCACTCCAGTCCCGTCCCGCGCGCGCCCAGGAGGCGTGGCCGACCAAGCCCGTCACGATCATCGTTCCGCAGGCCGCCGGCGGGGCGAACGACACCGTCGCACGGGCGTTCGGCACACGGCTGTCGCAGGCGATCGGCCAGCCTGTGGTGATCGAGAACCGCGCGGGCGCCGGCGGCAACGTCGGCACCGCGCAGGCCGCACGCGCGGCCAAGGACGGCCACACGCTGATGCTGACCGCGCAGAGCGCGCAGACCATCAACCCGTGGCTCTACAAGAACACCGGCTTCGATCCGGTCAAGGACTTCGAGCCCGTGATGTCGGTGGCGACCGCGCCGTACCTGCTGGTGGCGAACCCGTCGTTCCCGGTGTCCAATCTGAAGGAGCTGATCGCCTACGCGAAGCAGCGCCCCGGGCGCATCGACTACGCGTCCGCCGGCAACGGCACCCTGAACCACCTGCTCGGCGTCATGCTGAATCGGCAGGCCGGCCTGCACCTCGTGCACATCCCGTACCGTGGTGCCGCGGCCGCGGCGACCGACGTGGTCGGCGGTCAGGTGCCGATCACCTTCGGCAGCTTCCCCGGCGTGTTCCCGTTCGTGAAGGCCGGCCAGCTCAAGGTGATCGGCGTGGCGACCGAGAAGCGCACGAAGCTCGCGCCCGACCTGCCGACGCTGAACGAATCCCTGCCGGGCTTCCACGCGAACTCGTGGTACGGCCTGTTCGCGCCGGCCGGCACGCCGAAGGCCATCGTCGACCGCATCGCGGCCGAAGGCGCGAAGGTGCTCGCCGATCCGGCCCTCGCCGAGCGCATGGGTGGCCAGGGGGCCGAGCCGGCGCCGTCGACACCCGATCAGCTCGCCTCGCTGCTGCGCGAGGACCTGAAGCTGTGGCAGGGGATCGTGAAGGCGTCGGGCGCGACGATCGACTGACGTTCGCGCGGGGTCGGGCGGCGCGGGCCGGCCGGTCGTCACGCCCTCGAGCACGGTCGCGCGACGTCACCGATCCCGGCCCGTCCGCGCGACCCCTCGGCGCGCGGCGCCGATCGTGTCGATCGAACGACACGCGCCGCGCGTGAATTCGTGCACGGACGCGTGCGAAGCAATGCACCTAGGCTCGCGGGTCAGGATTCGAACCGACACGCGCGATGCCCTTCCATCATGCTCCGTCCCGGTGCGCGAGCCCGCTGATCGCGGCGCTCGCCGTCGCCGCGGCCCTCGCGGGTTGTTCGTCGGGCAGCGATGTCGCGACGAGTGGCCCGGCTGCCGCGCCCACGCAGTCCGCGGGCAACACGTCCGTGACCGCGTTCGAGGTCCAGCGCGGCGTGCCCCGAATCGACCGCGGACTCGATGGCGACGCGGCGCGGACGGCCAAGGATGCCGTCGCAGCGCCGGCGCGGGACGGCGAGTGGTCCGACGTGATGCCCTGGCCGCTCATCCCGATCCACGCGGCCCTGAATCCGGACGGCACCGTCCTCACGTATGGCGCGGACGAGAACGGCCAGGAGAGCGGGCAACTCGAGTACGCGGTCTTCGATCCCTCGACGGGGCGCCACGCGCTGCTGCCGAACCCGACGAAGACCAACCTGTTCTGCAGCGCGCAGGCGCTGCTGCCCTCGAGCGGACGCATGCTGCTCGCGGGCGGAGACATCCGCGGTACGGGACAGCGGCTTCCGGACGGGCAGCTCCTCACGAACCGCGGCGTGCGCGACGTGAACGTCTTCGACTTCCGGGACCGGAGCCTCGTCGGCACGGGTACCCCGATGGCGCGGCCGCGCTGGTACAACTCGCTGCTCACGCTGTCCGACGGGCGTCTGCTGACCCTGGGAGGCATCGACGACAAGGAATACTTCAAGCCGGTCGGCGAGGTCGAGGTCTTCACCGAGGGCCAGGGCTGGCGAACGCTGCAGAACGCGACCCTGGATCTGCCGGGCAATGCCTGGTGGTATCCCCGCGCCTGGCTCGCGCCGAACGGGCGCGTCACGTTCGCGACGGAGCACATCCTTCACTCGCTGGACCCCAACGGCCCCGGCCGGGTGGCGAACGCGATCGGCGCGCTGCCGTTTCCGTCGTGGATCAACCTGCCGGCCACGATGTTCGACCGCGGGCGCGTGCTGATGCTGGGCCAGGGAGGACAGGCCGCGGTCCTCGACCTGCGCGGTGACACGCCGAGCGCGACACCGACCGGGCGGACCGGTGACAACCGCTACTGGTCGACGCTGACGACGCTCGCCGACGGCAAGGTGCTGCTGACCGGAGGCGGCGCGCTCGACGACCGGGGCTACGACAACAGCGGCACGCGCGTCGCGCTCGCCGCTTCGATCTGGGACCCGGCCACCGGCACGTGGACCGACGGCGCGTCCGCGCAGAAGTCACGCGAATA
>JAIYAG010000300.1 GCA_027489195.1 Burkholderiales bacterium
GATCTGCGTCTTGCGCGCGAAGGTGTCGGCCTGGCCCTGCTCGTCGAAGGCCATGACGATGACCGCCGCGCCGTAGCGCCGGCACAGCATCGCCTGGCGCAGGAACTCGGCCTCGCCTTCCTTCATCGAGATGCTGTTGACGATCGCCTTGCCCTGCACGCACTTCAGGCCGGCCTCGATCACCTCCCACTTCGAGGAATCGATCATCAGCGGCACGCGCGCGATGTCGGGCTCGGAGGCGATCAGGTTGAGGAAGCGCGCCATGGCCGCGGCCGAGTCGAGCATCGCCTCGTCCATGTTGACGTCGATGACCTGCGCGCCGTTCTCGACCTGCTGGCGCGCGACCGCGAGCGCCTCGTCGTACTGCTCGTTCAGGATCATCCGCGCGAAGGCCTTGCTGCCGGTCACGTTCGTGCGCTCGCCGACGTTGACGAACAGCGCGCCCTCGCCGACGTTGAAGGCCTCGAGGCCGGCCAGGCGCAGCTCGCGCGGGCGCTCGGGCACGGCGCGCGGCGCCACGCCCTCGATGGCGCGGGCGATCGCGGCGATGTGCTCGGGCGTGGTGCCGCAGCAGCCGCCGGCGATGTTGACGAAGCCGGCGTCGGCGAACTCGCGCAGCAGCGCCGAGGTGACGTCGGGCGTCTCGTCGAAGCCGGTGTCCGACATCGGATTGGGCAGGCCCGCGTTCGGGTACACGCAGACGAAGGTGTCGGCCTTCTTCGACAGCTCCTCGACGTAGGGGCGCATCAGCGCCGCACCCAGCGCGCAGTTCAGGCCGATGGTGAGCGGGCGCGCATGGCGCACCGAGTTCCAGAAGGCCTCGACCGTCTGGCCGGACAGGATGCGCCCGGACGCGTCGGTGACCGTGCCCGAGATCATGATCGGCAGGCGCCGGCCGCTGGCCTCGAAGTACTCGTCGATCGCGAACAGCGCGGCCTTGGCGTTGAGCGTGTCGAAGATCGTCTCGACCAGCAGCACGTCGACGCCGCCCTCGACCAGCGCCTCGACCTGCTCGAGGTAGGCCGCGCGCAGCTCCTCGAAGGTCACGTTGCGCGCACCCGGGTCGTTGACGTCGGGGGAGATCGACGCGGTCTTGGGCTGCGGCCCGAGCGCACCGGCGACGAAGCGCGGCCGGTCCGGCGTCGAGAACCGGTCGGCCTGCTCGCGGGCGAGCTTCGCCGACGCGAGGTTCATCTCGCGGGCCAGGTCGGCCATCCGGTAGTCGGACTGGGCGATGGTGGTCGCGCCGAAGGTGTTGGTCTCGATCAGGTCGGCGCCCGCCTCGAGGTACTGGGCGTGGATCTCGGCGATCACGTCGGGGCGCGTGAGCGACAGCAGCTCGTTGTTGCCCTTCACGTCGTGCGGGAAGTCGGCGAAGCGCGGACCGCGGTAGTCGGCCTCGCCCAGCTTGTAGCGCTGGATCATGGTGCCCATCGCGCCGTCGAGGATCAGGATTCGGCGGGCGAGCAGCGCGCGCAGGCGCGCCTCGACGGAGGCGGTCTGGGCCGGGGCGTTCTTGAGGTCGGGCATGTCCGGAGCTTTGCTTTGAGGAGGCGAAACCCGTCGATGGTATCCCGTCGGCGTCGGCTCGCCCCCGGTACCTGGACAGACGGCTTGGACTCCTCGCCTCGCGACGCGCCCGCCGGCAGGCCCTGCGCCTGCGCAGCGGACGGTACGGCCCGGGCCGTGGCCACCCCCGTGGCGAGGGCCACGAACCGGCTCGACCGACTCCGGGTCTCGAGCCCCCCAGAGGGGTCGCCGCCGCTGTCCGGACATCTGTGTACGGTCGCCCGCCCGGAGGGTCTGGAATCGGGCAGCGAGGCAGTATCATTCGGCCACCTATGCCCCAGGGCGCGGGACGCCGAGCGCCACCGGTCATCACCCGGGCAGGCGCGGTCCCGCCCGACACCATGCAGCCGACCCTCGCCCCCTCCGCACGCCCGGCGTCCGCACGCCCGGCCGCCGCTCCGACCGGCGGCCTCCGCCTCGAGCGCTCGCGTCGCGTCCTCGCGCTCTGCGCGGGCGTCCTCGGTCTGGGTCTCGCCGCCTGCAGCAAGCCCGAGCCGCCCAAGCCGCCCCCCCGCCCGCCCGCCGAGGTCCGCGTCATCACCTCGCGCACCGAGACCGTGCCGGTCATCCAGGAGCATGTCGGCCGCGTCGCCGCGTACCGCTCGGTCGAGGTCAGGGCCCGCGTCGAGGGGATCCTGGAGAAGCGGCACTTCACCGAGGGCACCGAGGTCAAGCGCGGCCAGCTCCTCTACACGATCGACCCGACGCCCTACCAGACGGTGCTGAACGACGCCCGCGCCGAGGTGGCCCGGGCCGAGGCGAACCTGGCCAACGCGCGTTCGCGCGAGCAGCGCTACGCGCCGCTGGTCAAGGAGAACGCGATCAGCCGCCAGGACTACGACGACGCGGTCACCGCGGTGAAGCAGAACGAGGCGCTGCTGGCGAGCGCCCGCGGCGCGGTCGAGCGTGCCCAGATCAACCTCGGCTACACCCGCGTGGTGGCGAACGAGAACGGCCGCATCGGCGCGACGCTGGTGCCCGAGGGCCGCCTGGTCGGCAAGGGCGAGGCCACGCACCTGACCACGATCGACCGGCTCGAGCCGGTCTACGTGAACTTCACCATGGCCGACCGCGATGCGCTGGTCTTCAAGCGCGCGATGTCGACCGGCGAGATCCGCGAGGCCGACGGCGGCTCGCGGGCCCGGGTGTTCCTGCCCGACGGCACCGAGTACGACAAGCTCGGCAAGCTCGACTTCACCGACTCGCGGGTCGATCCGAACACCGGCACGATCAGCCTGCGCGCGGTCATGCCCAACCCCGGCCAGAGCCTGCTGCCCGGCATGTTCGTGCGCGTCGAGTTCATCTCGGCCAAGCGCCCGGACACCCTGCTCGTGCCGCAGCAGGCGGTCATCAAGACGCCGAC
>JAIYAG010000310.1 GCA_027489195.1 Burkholderiales bacterium
CCCGTAGGAGTCTGGGCCGTGTCTCAGTCCCAGTGTGGCTGGTCGTCCTCTCAGACCAGCTACAGATCGTCGCCTTGGTAGGCTTTTACCCCACCAACTAGCTAATCTGCCATCGGCCGCTCCAATAGCGCGAGGTCTTGCGATCCCCCGCTTTCCACCTCAGTGCGTATGCGGTATTAGCGTAGCTTTCGCTACGTTATCCCCCACTACTGGGTACGTTCCGATGTATTACTCACCCGTTCGCCACTCGCCGCCAGGATTGCTCCCGCGCTGCCGTTCGACTTGCATGTGTAAGGCATGCCGCTAGCGTTCAATCTGAGCCAGGATCAAACTCTTCAGTTTAATCTCTTGGCAACTTACTTTTGGTAAGCCGCAGTACTGCTGCTCAACGGAATCGACCGAGATACACGTGACTTGCGTCACGTACACCTTGATCTATCTGTGTGAGCGTTTGTTGCCACTCGTTCAGGCCCATCCTCGCAGACAGGCTTTCGCTTCGTGGCTCCGGCGCTTCCGCCTAAACGCCCACACTTATCGGCTGTAGATTTTTAAAGAACTCGCTGCCCACATCAGGTCAGCACGAGAACGCCTGGCGCTCTCTTTTTCCTCTTCTCTCCCCCGACCGCTCCGCTTCGCTGTCGCGCCGCGTTTCGATCAGGTGAGCCAGTGACTATAGCAACCTTTCTTTCAGCCTGCAAGTCGTTCGCGCCAGAACCTCGAACTTTTTTTCTCGCACACCGGGCCGGCTTCTCGATCACACCCGAAGCTCAACCCAAGGCCACCAGGCCCGCAGCGCCGCTCTCGCAACCCCGCTGCCCCCCATCACCGCCCCGCCGCTCGCCGCGCTCACAACTCGCGTCTGGCGTCGAAGGGGGCGAACTATAGCAGGTTCTCGACGAGGAAGCGGCGGGCTCCGCCGGAACATCGAGATGTCGTCGTGGTCCGCGCCGGGAAGGCGCAGCGCGGCTCAGAATCCGCTTTCCCGCACCAGCACGGCGGCAATGCCCCGCGCGCCATCCAGGAGCAGGTTGCGAGGCGCTGCGTCGATGCTCACGGTGCCCACTGCGACCGCGCCACGCACGGCCTCCGGCGGGGCGGCATCCAGGCGCAGGCGCACCCGATAGAGCCCGTCGCGCGGCACCAGACGACCATCGGGCTGGCGCAGCGTCGGCACGCGTCCGCCATGCTCGGTGGCCAGCATGGGGTGCGGCAGCGTCTGGGCCCGCGTGCCGTCGATCGCCACCACGGTTCCCGTCATGGGCGACTCCCAGTGCCCGCGCCGGTGGAAGCGGGCCGGCGCGCCGACCTCGAAGCGGCCGATCGCCTCCTGGGCGACCAGCGCATCGACGACCCAGGCGTCCGGGGCGTGCAGCATCGCGATCGGCTGGGTGGCGTTCACCCATGCGCCGGGCTGGACCTGCGTATCCCGGTCGCCGAGCACGCCGTCGAACGGAGCCCGCAGCACCAGTCGCTGCAGTTCGGCCCGCTGGGCGTCGACCTCCGCGACGGCGCCGGCGAGCTGCTCGGCGATCGTCGCCCGGCGCTCGTGGCCATCGGCGCGACCGACCGTCCGGTCGAGCTGCAGCGCGAGCGCGTCGACCGACACCGCGGACTGCACGGCGCGACTGCGAACGTCAGGGGAATCGAGCAGCACCAGCAGGTCGCCCGCGCGGACCGGGCCCGGCTCGCGGATCTGGGCGACCCGGGCCGGCAGCGGGCTGTAGACGAGGTGCTGGCGTTCGGCGTGGAGCCATGCCTCGGCGCGCACGGGCGAGCGCCACGGCCAGGCCAGCACGCCGAGCACCAGGCCGAGCAGCACCAGCGCCGCGAGACGGCGGCTCGGCACGATCGCATCGCGACGGCGCACCCACTCGCGCAGCTCGAGCCCCACGGGCCTCAGCACGAACCATGCGATCTCGACCGCGAAGAGGAGCAGCCCGAGCAGCTTGAAGAACACGTGGTAGACCGCGAGCGCGATCGCGATGAAGACGACCAGGCGATAGACCCAGGTGACGAGCGCGAACGCGATCAGGCCGGCACGCAGACGCGGCGCGAACGACTCGGGATCGGGCTCGTCCCAGCCGAGCAGCACACGGCGCATCCAGGCCCGGGCGAGCGCGCCGGCGCGGGCGTGCAGGTTGGGCAGGTCGAGCGCGTCGGACAGCAGGAAATAGCCGTCGAAGCGCATGAAGGGACTCGCGTTGATCGCGAGCGTCACCACCCAGCTGGTGGTCGCGAGGAAGAACAGCGCGCTGCGCAGGTCGCCGTCCGCGGTCAGGCTCCAGGCGAGGGTCGCCCAGGCCGCGAGAGCGAACTCCGCGACGATGCCGGCGGCCGCGACCCGGAACCGGCGGCCTCGATCGGCCAGCTTCCAGGCCTCGCCGGTGTCGGTGTAGAGCATCGGCCACAACACCACGAACGCGACGCCCATCTGCGGCACGCGCAGCCCGTACCGGGTCGCGGTCCAGGCGTGGCCGAGCTCGTGCAGCGTCTTGGCGAACACGAGCGCGAGCGCCCAGCCGGCGATGCCGGCAGGGCTCAGCGTCTCGCTCAGCGTGTGCGTGAAGGTGTCCCACTGACGCGCGGCGAGCATCAGGCCGACGACGGCCGCGGCGCAGGTGCTGACCAGGAAAGCGCGCGAATACAGCCACTGCACCCAGGGCAGCGTCCGAGCCAGCCAATGCCCCGGCCGGACCAGCGGTACCCGGAAGAACAGGTAGTGATGCAGCAGCCAGGACAGCGCCCCCTCCCGCGCGGCCTGGGCGGCGTGCACCAGCCTGGCAGTCCCCTCGGGCCCCTCGGCGCGCAGCAGCTGGTGGGTGCGGAGGAAGGCCTCGAGCGACTCGAGCTGGGACGCCTCGGCTCGCAGCGGTGTCTCGGCGCGGACCTGCTCGAGCAGCGCGCTCGGATCGTCGCCTGCGCGCCAACGCGACAGCAGGGCGAACTCGAGCCAGCCGATGCGAAAGAAGCGGTTGGAGACCGGATCGTGCAGGGTCCAGGCCGGTGCGCCATCGCGGCCGGGCGTGGCGGGCTCGATGCGCAGGTCCTCGCGGATCGCGGGGAGCCTCGGCGTCCGTTCCGCGGCGGCGACGGCGTCGACGCCCTGGGCGGGCTGCCCGACCGACATCGCCACGCGCGGGAAACGGGCGGCCCGGGCGCCCTGCCCCGCCGCCGCATCGCGGACGCTCACCAGCCGGTCCACTCGCGCAGCGCCGCCAGCGGCCGGCGCAGCAGGTAGTAGCCGAGCGGTGCACGTTCGCCGTACAGCTTCGCCGTTCCCGACAGACCGATCCGCACGCGGCGGGCCTCCTCGGGAGACAGGGACTCGAAGCGCGCACGCAGGCGATACGAGGCCACGCCTTCGGGAGACAGCGTCGCCTGATAGCTGCTCTGCGCGACGGTCGCGCGCAGGGGCGCGGTCGGTGCGACCTGCAGGAACAGGCGCAGCGGTGCGCCGGGCTCCAGCGTGATCGCATCGGCCACCGGCAGCCAGACCAGCACGCCGGCGTCATCGGGGTCGGCGAGCAGCGCAATGCGTTCGCCGGTGACGACCGGCTTGCCTTCCCAGTCGAGCGTGTCGCCGAAGACCACCACGCCGGCCTTGTGCGCGGTGACCACGATGCGGCCGAGCTGCTGGTCGATCGACGACACCTCGGCCTGGCGCTCGGCGACACGGCCTTCGAGCACTGCGAGCTCGGAGCGGCTGGCCGCATTGTCGAACGCCTTCTGTGCGGCCGCGAGCGAATCGGCGCGCGCCACCGCCAGCTGGCGCAACGCCACTTCGCGCCGGCTGCGCAGCGTCGTGTCGTCGAGGGTGAAGAGGCGCTCGCCGGCGCTGACCGTCTGGTTGGGCAGCACGTGGAACTCGCGGATCACGCCATCCATCGGCGCCGATACCGCGAACGCCTGCATCGGTGCGATCTCGGCAGGCGCCAGGACCGAGAGACGGACGGGGATCGCCATTGCGGCCAGGACCGCCAACGCCAGTCCCCATCGCAGCAGCCTCAGGCGCGGGCGTGCACTGCTGCGCGCGCGGCGTCCGGTCAGCGCCCACCAGGCGTGTCCCCAGACCGCCGGCAGCCGGGCGAGCCAGGGCTGCACGGGGTCCGGCACGGGTTCGTCGAGGGCGAAGGCGACCAGCCCGAGGCGCTGGCCTTCGGGCGACTCGATCACGAAGCACAGCAGATGGGCCGGCAGCCAGTCGGCCCAGTCGGCGGCCACGGCGGCGGGCAGGTCCTCGGCGGTCACGTGCTC
>JAIYAG010000065.1 GCA_027489195.1 Burkholderiales bacterium
CGAACGCGAGCGCGGCATCACCATCAAGGCGCAGACGGCCGCGCTGCAGTACACCGCCCGCGATGGCCAGGTCTACAACCTCAACCTGATCGACACCCCGGGGCACGTCGACTTCTCGTACGAGGTCAGCCGCTCGCTGTCGGCCTGCGAGGGGGCGCTGCTGGTGGTGGACGCCTCGCAGGGCGTCGAGGCGCAGACGGTCGCGAACTGCTACACCGCGATCGAGCTCGGCGTCGAAGTCGTGCCGGTCCTGAACAAGATGGACCTGCCGCAGGCCGATCCCGACCAGGCCAAGGTCGAGATCGAGGAGGTCATCGGGATCGACGCGACCGACGCGATCCCCGCGAGTGCCAAGACCGGCATGGGCCTGGAGGACATCCTCGACGCGATCGTCGCGCGGATCCCGCCGCCCAAGGGTGATCCGGCCGCGCCGCTGCAGGCGCTGGTCATCGATTCGTGGTTCGACAACTACGTCGGCGTCGTGATGCTGGTTCGCGTGATGAACGGCACGCTGCGCCCGAAGGACAAGATCCGCCTGATGGCCACCGGCTCGGCCGTGCTGTGCGAGCAGGTCGGCGTGTTCACGCCCAAGGCGACGCAGCGCGAGTCGCTGTCGGCGGGGCAGGTGGGCTTCATCATCTCCGGCATCAAGGAGCTCAAGACCGCGAAGGTGGGCGACACGGTGACGCTCGACCGCGCGCCGGCCTCGGCCGCGCTGCCCGGCTTCAAAGAAGTGAAGTCCTCGGTGTTCGCCGGCCTCTACCCGGTCGAGGCCAACCAGTACGAGGCGCTGCGCGACGCGCTCGAGAAGCTGCAGCTCAACGATGCCGCGCTGCAGTTCGAGCCCGAGGTGTCGGATGCGCTGGGGTTCGGCTTCCGATGCGGCTTCCTCGGGCTGCTGCACATGGACATCGTCCAGGAGCGGCTCGAGCGCGAGTACGACATGGACCTGATCACGACGGCGCCGACCGTCGTCTACGAGGTCCTGCTGCGCGACGGCACCGTGCAGCGCATCGAGAACCCGGCGAAGCTCCCGAATCCCGACCGGATCGAGGAGATCCGCGAGCCGATCGTGTCGGTGACGGTGTTCGTGCCGCAGGAGTACGTGGGCGCAGTCATCACGCTGTGCACCGGCAAGCGCGGCGTGCAGACGAACCTCGCTTATCACGGCAAGCAGGTGCACCTGAGCTACGAGCTCCCGATGAACGAGATCGTGCTCGACTTCTTCGACAAGCTGAAGTCGGTGTCGCGCGGTTACGCGTCGATGGACTACGAGTTCAAGGAGTACCGGGCCGCCGACGTGATCAAGCTCGACCTCCTCGTCAACGGCGACAAGGTCGATGCGCTGTCGCTGATCGTGCACCGCTCGAACGCACCGTACCGCGGCCGCGAGATCGCCGCGAAGATGCGCGAGCTGATCCCGCGCCAGATGTACGACGTCGCGATCCAGGCCGCCATCGGCGGCAACGTGATCGCGCGCGAGAACGTCAAGGCGCTGCGCAAGAACGTGCTGGCCAAGTGCTACGGCGGCGACATCAGCCGCAAGAAGAAGCTGCTCGAGAAGCAGAAGGCCGGCAAGAAGCGGATGAAGCAGGTCGGCTCGGTGGAGATTCCCCAGGAAGCCTTCCTGGCGGTTCTCCAGGTCGATTGAGCGTCGCGCGGCATCCGGACCGGGTCTCGGGCCCGGCCGCCATCGAAGACAGAAAGAAGAACGACCGATGAACTTCGCGCTGGTCCTGTTCCTGCTGCTGGTCGTCACCGGCATCGCCTGGGTCGTCGACAAGCTGTGGCTCGCCCCGGCGCGTCGGCGCTCCGGCCGCGGCGACCGTCAGCCGCTGTGGCTGGAGTACACCGCGGGCCTGTTCCCGGTGATCGCGGCGGTATTCCTGCTGCGCTCCTTCCTGTTCGAGCCGTTCAAGATCCCGTCGGGCTCGATGATCCCGACGCTGCTCGTGGGCGACCTCATCCTCGTCAACAAGTTCACCTACGGGGTGCGGCTGCCGGTGATCCACACCAAGGTGCTGGATGTCGGCCTGCCCCAGCGGGGCGACGTGATGGTCTTCCGGTTCCCGAAGGACAACTCGGTCGACTACATCAAGCGGGTGGTCGGCATTCCGGGCGACACCGTGGTCTACGAGGACAATCGGCTGACCCTCAACGGGACGCCGGTACCGCTGGCGCAATCGGGCGAGTTCTACGACGGCGAGCGCCTGGTGTACTACAAGCAGTATTCAGAGAAACTGGGAACAGTCGAGCATAAGCTGTTGACAGAATTGGAGAAACCGTCTTTCATCACGGGGGTCGACGCCTTCCCGTTCCGCGATCAGTGCACCTACGGGCGCACCGGCCTGACCTGCAAGGTGCCGCCCGGACACTACTTCGTGATGGGCGACAATCGCGAGAACAGCCTGGACAGTCGCTACTGGGGATTCGTCCCCGAGCAGAACATCGTCGGCAAGGCATTCTTCATATGGATGAACTTCGGCGACCTCGGACGGATCGGACGGTTCCATTGATGACCCTCCCTCGTGCCCTCCGTGCGCCGCGCTTCCGCCAGCGCGGCATGAGCCTGATCAGCCTGATCCTGCTCGGCGTCGTGCTGGTCTTCGGCGCGCTGCTGGTGATGAAGGTCGTCCCGACCGTCACCGAGTTCGTCGCGATCAAGCGGGCCGTCGTCAAGGCACGCAACGAGGGCACCGATCCGCCCAGCATCCGGGCGGCCTTCGAGCGGGCGTCCGCGATCGACGACTTCAGCTCGGTCACCGGCAAGGATCTTCAGATCGTGCGTCGTACGAGCGGCGAGTACGCGGTGTCGTTCGCCTACGAGAAGCGGATCCCGCTGGTCGGTCCGGCCTACCTGGTGCTGGACTACCGCGGCGAAGCGCTGCCGGCGGCGGGGGCCGCGAGATGAGCATGGCAGGACCCGGAGACCGGTGTTGACCCAGGCCCTCCAGACACTGCAGGAGCGCCTCGGCCACAAGTTCGCCTCGGCGACGCTGCTGCGGCAGGCGCTCACGCACCGCAGTCACGGCGCCACGCACAACGAGCGCCTCGAGTTCCTGGGCGACAGCG
>JAIYAG010000298.1 GCA_027489195.1 Burkholderiales bacterium
CACGACGCCCAGCACCGCGGCCACGATGCCGAACGCGGGAAGGCCGTCGCCCACCGCCTGGATCGCGCCCATCGGCTTGTGCGCCTCCTGGTGATGGGTCTCGATCTCGCTGTCCATCAGGTTCTCGATCTCGTGCGCGTTCATGTTCCCCGACACCATCATCCGCAGGTAGTCGGTCATGAACTCGACCAGGTGGTGGTCGGCCGCGATGTTCGGGAACTTCTTGAAGAGCGCCGAGCCGTGCGGGTTCTCGACGTCGGCCTCGATCGACATCAGACCCTCCTTGCGGGCCTTCGCAAGGATCTCGTAGAGCAGCGCCATCAGCTCCATGTACCGCGCCTTCGTGTACTTGGAGCCCTTGAAGAGCGTGGGGATGGCGCCCATCGTCGCCTTGAGGGTCTTGGCGTCGTTGCCGACGAAGAACGCGCCCAGCGCCGAGCCGCCGATGATGAACAGCTCGATCGGGGCGGCCTTGATGATCACGGCGAACTTGCCGCCGGCCAGTGCATAGCCACCGAAGACGGCGACCATCACCACCACGTACCCGACGATGACGAACATTGGGGAGAGCCTATGCGACCGGCGCCGGAGCGGCGCGTACGGTGACTTTTTCGGCCCTTCGGGTGCCGACTTGAGAAGGGGCTCGGCGATGCCCCTCGGTCATTCGACCGTTCGTCCGGCCGGTGCCGCCACCTCGCCGGACGCGGGGGAACAGCCAGGGCGCCGCCCGGCAGTTCCGTGCCTCGACACTCAGTGGATGGTGCCGGTGCGCAGCGCCTTGCCGGCGCGCGCGGGCGGCTCGCACAGCCCGCAGACGAAACCGCGGTCGATCTCGTAGGTGTGGTTCACGAACTGCCCCTTGCACTTGCCGCAGCGGGTCAGGCAGAGCATGCCCGAGTCCACGAAGCGGACCAGCCGCCAGGCGCGGGTGATCGACAGCATCGGATCGACGCCGTGGGCGTTGACCTCGTCGCGGTACAGGCGCCAGGCCTTCGCGATCGCGTCGATCGACTCGATGTCGGTCGACTTCTGCAGGTACTCGTAGATGTTCAGGAACAGCGAGGCATGGATGTTCGGCTGCCAGGTCATGAACCAGTCGGTCGAGAACGGCAGCTGGCCCTTCGAGGGCGAACGGCCCGCCACCTCCTTGTACAGGCGCAGCAGGCGCTCGTACGGCAGGTCGGTCTCGGACTCGAGGACCTGGAGCCGCGCGCCGAGATGGATCAGCTCGATCGCGCGCTGGATCTGGCGGTTCTCGGCCAGGAGGCTGCGGGCGGCCATCTCAGACCGCCTCGACGAAGTTGCCGGCCATCACGATGCTGGCGTGCAGGCGCGAGGCGTTGTTGTCCACGCCCTGCGGGCTGCGGCGGCCGTGCTCGGAGAGCAGGCCCCAGACCATCTCGTCGTCGAAGCGGAACCGGCACATCAGCATGTTGCCCGAGGCGATCTTCAGCAGCTGGCCGGGGCCGAGGTCGGCGAGGATGTCGGCGACTTCTTCCGAGACGCCCAGGCAGAACATCGCGTGGACCTTGTCCGAGCGCACCATGCTCTGCGCCAGCATCAGATAAGAGAGGTTGACTTCCCGGATTTCGGGCATCCAGCGGCTGTCGACTTGTGATTCCATGATGGTGTCCTGTGGGTGGCGGCTTGTTGATGTGACCAAGTCTCCACCACACGCTGCGCCGCGAATATCGGCACATTTCCGCTTCATTCGTGCAGCGTCCGCCGACACCCTGTAAGGCTTTCCCGACCTCCGCCCCATGGACGGTCGATGTTGCCGCACGAACGGCATTCCTAAAGTCCACGGCCCCGGCGCCCGATAACCCACACAACGGGAGAGATCCCGCCGCCGGGTCCGGCGAGTGTCGGCCAGGCAACACACCCACCCGCCACATTCGGCAGGTGCGTGGTCCTGAGACGGACCCACGCCTAGAGACAGGAGTATCGGGAAATGCAAGTCATCAACACCAACCTGATGTCGCTGAACGCGCAGGGCAACCTGTCGGGCACGCAGAAGGACCTGAGCAACGCGATCCAGCGCCTGTCGACGGGCCTGCGCGTGAACAGCGCCAAGGACGACGCGGCGGGCCTGGCGATCGCCAACCGGATGGACGCCCAGGCGCGCGGCATGAACGTCGCGATCCGCAACGCCAACGACGGCATCTCGCTGGCGCAGACCGCCGAGGGCGCGCTCGGCAAGGTCACCGACATGATGCAGCGCATGCGCGAGCTGGCGGTGCAGGCGGCCAACGCCTCGAACACCGGCACCGACCGCACCAGCCTGAACGCCGAGTTCACGCAGCTCGGCGCCGAGGTGAACCGCACGCTGCTGGCGACGCGCTTCAACGGCCAGGCGATCCTCGCGGGCAGCGCCGGCGGCCTGCAGTTCCAGATCGGCTCGAACAATGCGACGACCGACCAGCTGATGGTCACGACGACCAACATGTCGACCGCTGCGACCGTCGCCGCCGTCACGACCGCCACCACCGCGGTGCTGACCGGCACGACCGCCACCAACGCGAACGCGATGATCACCGCGCTCGACGCCGCGATCGACACGATCAACAGCGAGCGGGCGACCTACGGCGCGGTGCAGAACCGCTTCGAGGCGGTCATCGCCAACCTGCAGATCGGTGCCGAGAACCAGTCGGCGGCCAAGAGCCGGATCATGGACGCCGACTTCGCTGCGGAAACCGCGAACCTCACGCGTGCGCAGATCCTGCAGCAGGCCGGTACCGCGATGCTGGCCCAGGCGAACGCGGCGCCGCAGGGCGTGCTGTCCCTGCTGCGCGGCTGAGCCCGGCGCGACGCCCCTCGGGGGCTCGCGCGGCGCACCCGGCACGGCCCCGAAACGGGTCGGCGCCGGGTGCGCCGCATCGGCCCAGCGCGAGATCAGCGCCGTGCGCACCCCGCTTATCCGGCAAATGACCCGACCCCGACTCCGGCATCGTGGCTTCCATTCGGGAGCCACAGAGGCATCGTGCCCAGCACGGTTCCCCACCACCGGAGAACCGCATGTCGCAAGTCATCAACACGAACCTCGCTTCGCTGAACGCGCAGCGGAACCTGTCGGGCACGCAGAACCAGCTGTCCACCGCGATCCAGCGGCTCTCGAGCGGCCTGCGCGTGAACAGCGCGAAGGACGACGCGGCGGGCCTGGCGATCGCCAACCGCATGGACGGCCAGGCACGCGGCATGGCGGTCGCGGTGCGCAACGCCAACGACGGCATCTCGCTGTCGCAGGTGGCGGAGGGCGCGCTCGGCAAGGTCACCGACATGATGCAGCGCATGCGCGAGCTGGCGGTGCAGGCGGCCAACGCCTCGAACACCACCACCGACCGCGCCAGCCTGAATGCCGAGTTCCAGCAGCTCGCGCAGGAAGTGGACCGCACGCTGCAGAGCACGCGCTTCAACGGCCAGGCGATCCTCGCCGGCAGCGCCGGCTCGCTCCAGTTCCAGATCGGCGCGAACAACGCGACGACCGACCAGCTGGCGGTCACCACCACCAACATGGCGACGGCGGCGAACATCATCGCCGTGACCACCGCCACCACGGCGGTGATCTCGGGCACGAACGCGACCAACGCCAACGCGATGATCTCGGCGCTGGACACCGCGCTCGACACGGTCAACAGCGAGCGGGCGACCTACGGCGCGGTGCAGAACCGCTTCGAGGCGGTCATCGCCAACCTGCAGATCGCCTCCGAGAACCAGACCGCGGCCAAGAGCCGGATCATGGACGCCGACTTCGCCAAGGAGACCGCGATGCTCACGCGTGCGCAGATCCTGCAGCAGGCCGGCACCGCGATGCTCGCCCAGGCCAATCAGGTTCCGCAGCAGGTGCTGCAGCTCCTGAAGGGCTGACGCCCCTGTTTCCCGCAGCGCACGCGCCGCCGGCCGGGAGCCCCATCCCGCCCGGCGGCGCGTCGCGTTCGAACCTCTAGAAGGAGCCTCGACATGGCATCGCCGATCACCGCCAGCAGCAGCATCGACGTCCAGGGCATGGTGTCGAACCTGATGTCGTTCGAGCGCAAGCCGCTGACGCAGATGCAGACCGAGGCGAAGAAGATCGACACCAAGGTGTCGGCCTACGGCAAGCTGCAGAGCCAGGTGGCGGCCTTCCGGGACGCATCGGCCACGCTGTCCAGGCTCGAGACCTGGCGCACGGTCAAGGCCGCGAGCGCCGATGCGGCGTCGGTCGAGGTCACCGCGAGCGCCGGCGCCGGCGCGTCGCAGCACATGGTCGCGGTGCAGCAGCTCGCGCAGTCCCAGACCGTCTCCAGCGGCGCGTATGCGTCCTCGGCGGCGATCGTCGGCGGCGGCACGGTGCGCATCCAGCTCGGCACGCAGCCCACCGGCGCCGCCAGCTTCACCCCCGACGCGGCGCGCCCGGAGGTGGCGGTGACGGTGCCCGCCGGGGCGACGCTCGCCGATGTCCGCGATTCGATCAATGCCGCGGGCGCGGGCGTGCGCGCCTCGATCGTGCGCGACGGCGATCAGGTCAGGCTCTTCGTCACCGGCTCGGACAGCGGCGGCAACCAGGCGTTCCGCATGCAGGTGGACGACGCCGACGGCACGCCCACCAATGCCACCGGCCTGTCGGCCATCGCCTTCGACCCGGTCGCCGCGGTCGGTGCGGGGCGCAACCTCGCCCTGGTGAGGCAGGCGGTCGACTCGCAGTACACGATCGACGGCGTGGCGCTCACCGGACGCAGCAACCGCATCGCGGGCGCCATGGACGGCATCGACCTGGTGCTGAAGAAGGTCACCGCCGCGGAGGTCCAGGTCGACGTCACCGTCGACGCCGAGGCGCTGAAGACCTCGACCCAGAAGTTCGTCGACACCTACAACGCGCTGAACAAGCTGCTGGCCGAGCAGACCAAGTACGACGAGACCACCAAGACCGCGGGCCCCCTGCAGGGCGACCGCACCGCGGTGAGCATCCTCGGGCAGGTCCGCGGGATCGTGCGCGAGACGGTCACCGGAGGCACGCTGTCGAAGCTGGCCGACGTCGGCATCACGCTGCAGCGCGACGGCTCGCTGGCGCTCTCGAGCAGCGCGTTCGCGTCGGCGACGGTGGACCCGTCCAAGCTCGAGAAGCTCTTCGCCGCCCCGGGCACGCCCGTCACGGCTCCTGACGGCACGGTCAGCACGCCCGACCGCGGCCTGATGGTGCGCTTCAAGTCGCTCGGCGACTCGCTGCTGGCCAGCGACGGCTCGGTGCAGACCGCCACCGACGCCTGGGCCGCACGGCTCAAGGCGAACAAGAACCGCCAGGCCGCCTTCGAGGTCAGGATGACCGACGTCGAGAAGCGGCTGCTGCGACAGTATTCGTCGCTGGACGCCCAGCTTGCTGCGGCGCAGCAATCGAGTTCGGCCCTCGCGAGCGCGCTGTCGGCACTGCCGAAAACCTGACCTTTTCCGCGCTTGGGCAGCTCAAGCGGACCTACGGAGCGCCGATAACCAATACATCGGCTCACCCATCGGTCACACGCCATGTTCGCCACCGCTGCCAACGTCTCCAAAGCCTACAGCCGCCTCGCCGTCGAGAGCGCCGCCCTCGGCGCCGATGCCCACCAGCTGGTCGGCATGCTCTTCGCCGGCGCGATCACCGCGATCGGTCAGTCCCGCGCGGCGCTCGCCCGCGGCGACATCGGCGCGAAGGCGCTCGCCTCGTCCAAGGCGATCCGCCTGGTCGACGAAGGCCTGAAGGTCGCCGTCGACCGCAGCGTCGGCACCATGGGCGAGCAGCTCTACCAGATCTACGACTACTGCGCCCGCCGTCTGCTGCACGCGCATCTCAAGCACGACGACCGCGCGTACGCCGAAGTCGCCGCCCTCCTCTCGGAGATCGAATCGGCCTGGCAGGCGATCTCGCCCACCGCCGGCGCGCCGATGCGCCGCGTGTCATGAGCACGGTGCGGGCCGAGGCGGAGATCGACCGCCTGATCGGCTTCTACCTGTCGATCGAGCGGGCGAGCCGCGACATGCTGGCGGCCGCCCAGGACAGCGACTGGGAGCGCGTGGGCGCGATCCAGGAGCACTGCGGCGTGCTGATCGACCAGGTGCGCCGCCTGCACGGGCGGGTCGCGCTGACCCGCGCCGAGCAGCGCGCCAAGCTGAAGATCGTGCGCCAGATCGTCCAGAACGAGGCTCAGATCAGGCGCCTGGCCTATCCGTGGACGGAGCGCTACGAGTACCTGATGCTGGGCAAGGACCTCGGGCCCGGAGCCGGCCTGTCGGTGTCCTGAGGCCGCGGGGGTCGACACGATGCCGCACGACACCGGTCCGGTCCGGGACCCCGGCGTCCTGGAGCGCTTCGGCATCGAGGACGGTGCCGAACGCCTGAGGCTGCTGCGGGCGCTCGCCGACTCGCGCGAGATGGTGACCCTGCACACCGCCGACGACGCCGACTGTCACGTGGTGTCGCGCGTGCTCGGCGTGGACGCCGGCGCCGGCACGGTCGACCTCGAATTCAACACCGACGAGGCGCGGCGCGATGCGTTCCGCGGCGCGGTCGGGGTCACGGCGGTCGCGCTGCTCGACCGGGTCAAGCTGCAGTTCGGGCTGGGGCGCTTCACCCTCGTCGGCGAAGGCGAGCGCGGTCGCATCCGTGCGCCGCTGCCGCGCAGCCTGGTGCGGCTGCAGCGCCGCGACGCCTTCCGGGTCGAGCCCACCCCGTCCGCCGTGCCCCGCCTGTGGCTGCGCGAGCACGGTGGCGAGCGGTCGGTGCGCATCCTCGACGTCTCGGCGACCGGCCTGGCGTTCGAGGTCGTGCCGGATGCCGTCGTGCCGCAGGTCGGCACCTGTCTGGGTGCCTGCCGGCTCGAGCTGCCGGCGATGGCGCCGATCCGCTGCGACCTGCTGGTCCGGGCGGTCGAGCCGAACGTCGATCCGTTCTCGGATCCGGCC
>JAIYAG010000608.1 GCA_027489195.1 Burkholderiales bacterium
GCGCTCGGGCCGCGCCCGCGCCGCCGACCGCAGCGAGGCGCTCGCGCTGGCCTGCGTCGCCGCGCGCACGGTGCTCGGCCTGTCGCCGTTCGCCACGCAGGTGCGGGCGGCCGGCGTGATGCTCGACGACGGGCTGGCCGAGCTCGCGACCGGCGAGGGCAAGACGCTCGCGCTCGCGCTCGCTGCGGCGGCACGCGGGCTCGCCGGCGTGCCGGTCCACGTGATCACGATCAACGACTACCTGGTGGAGCGCGACTGCGCCCGGCTCGCCCCCTTCTTCCGGGCCCTCGGACTCGCCTGCGACCGCGTGCTGGCCGCCGACGAGCCCGCGCGCCGGCGGCTCGGCTGGTCGCGCGACGTCGTCTACTGCACGGCGCACGAGCTGATGTTCGACTGGCTGCGCGACCGGCTCGCCGGCGCGGACCGCGCCGGGCTCGGCGCGCTCGCGGCCTCGCTCGCCGCGCCGGGTGCGGCGCGACCGGCGCCGCCGCTGCTGCGCGGCCTGTGCAGCGCCTTCGTCGACGAGGCCGACGGCCTGCTGGTCGACGACGCCACGCTGCCCTGCGTGCTGGCGCAGTCGGGCGAGGATCCGGCCGACGGGCTCGCCGAGGCGCTGCGGATCGCGGGGCTGCTCTGGCAGGGCCGCGACTGGCGGCCCGATGCGGGCACACGCGTCGCGATGCTCACCGATGCCGGCCGCGAGCGCATCGCCGGCGAGAGCGCCGGCCTCGACGGGCCGTGGCGGCTCGCGCGACGCCGCGAGGGGCTGGTCGCGCAGGCGCTCGCCGCGCTGCACCTGTACCGGGCCGAGCGCGACTACCTCGTGCGCGACGGCCGGGTGGAGATCGTCGATGCGGCGACGGGCCGCATCGCGGTCGGCCGCGCCTGGTCGGCCGGGCTGCACCAGATGATCGAGCACAAGGAGCGGGCCGCGGGCACGCTGCCGCACCAGCCGGTCATCCAGGTCACGCCCGCCCGCTGCTTCCCCCGGTACTGGCGGCTCGGGGGCCTGTCGGCGACGCTCGCCGAGGAGCAGGGCGAGCTCGCGCAGCGCTACGGCACGGCAGTCGTGCGGATCGCGCCCCGCCAGCCCTCGCGCCGCACCGACCTGCCGCCGCGGGTGTTCGCCACGCCCGCGGCGCGCGAGGCGGCGCTGATCGCGCGGGTGGGCGAGCTGTCGCAGGCCGGCCGGCCGGTGCTGGTCGCGGTCCGCGACCTCGCGGAGTCGCGCGCCCTGGGCGAGGCGATGCGCCGGGCGGGCCTGGCGCCCGCGACCATCGATGCCCGCCACGCCGACGACGAGGCGCGCACCGTCGCGGCCGCCGGCGCCCTCGGCCGGGTGACGCTGGTGACCGACATGGCCGGGCGCGGGACCGACATCGTGCTCGAGCCGGCGGCGGTGGCGGCCGGCGGGCTGGCACTGGTCGCGACCTTCGTGCATGCCTCGCGCCGGCTCGAGCGGCAGCTCCAGGGACGGGTGGCCCGGCGCGGGGAGCCCGGCAGCGCCGAGGCCTGGCTGCTGGCGGGCGATCCCGTGCCCGGTGCCACGGATCCGACGATCCGATCACCTTTCGTCGGTCGCCTGCTCGCGGGTGTACCGGCCGGGGTGGTCGCGCTCACGCTTCGCGCCGTACAACGGCATGAGGCGACCCGTGCACGCCGCCTCCGCATGCGCCTCGTGGAGGCGGCGCGGGCACGGGCTTGCCGCGACCTGATCGGTCGAACCGAAGATTGAGGATGAATCCGCCGAACCGCCGACCTTCCTGCCGAGACCGCCCAGCCGGATGGACGCTGTGCGCACTGGCGTGCGCGCTGGCGCTGCCGCTGCCGCTGGCCGCGCAGCCGCTCGACTGCCTGATCCAGCCGGGTCAGGTGGTGCAGGTGGGCGCGCCGGTCTCGGGCGTGCTCGAAGGGGTCGATGTCGACCGGGGCGACACCGTCCGTCGCGGACAGGTGGTGGCCCGGCTGGAGTCTGCGGTCGAGCGCGCGCAGACGCAGCTCGCCCAGGCGCGGGCCGCGCAGACCGCCGAACTGCAGGCCGCCGAGCGCGGCCGCGAGTTCGCGCGCCGCGAGTCCTCGCGGGCCCGCGACCTCGCCGGCGAGGAGTTCGTCTCGAAGGCGGCCGCCGACAAGGCCGAGACCGACGCGCGCGTGAGCGAGGACCGCGTGCAGCAGGCCAACGAACGTCGCCGTCAGGCCGAGCAGGAGCTGCGGGTCGCCGAAGCGCAGCTCGCGCGGCGCCAGGTGCGCTCGCCGATCGGCGGCATCGTCGTCGAGCGCTACATGAGCGCGGGCGAGCTCGCCGAGGACCGACCGATCCTGCGCATCGCCGAGGTCCACCCGCTGCGCGTCGAGGTGGTCGTGCCCGCGCCGGCCTTCGGCCTCATCGCGTCCGGACGGCAGGCGACCGTGCGGCCCGACTCGGGGCCGGTCCGCGAGGCCACCGGCACCGTCACCATCGTGGATCGCGTGCTCGACCCGGCGAGCAACACCTTCCGCGTGCGGCTGACGCTGCCGAACGCGGACATGCGCATACCGGCCGGCTCGCGCTGCAAGGTCGACCTCGGGCTCGAGGCATCGTCCGCACAACGGCCCGCGGTGCCCGCACCGGGGGTCAAGCCGGTGAGCGGGCGGGGCGCCCCGCCCGTGCCCACCCCGCACCGTCCGGCGGCCGACGCGAAGCGGGTCGACACCCCGACGTCCGGTCTGTCCGCCCCCGCGACCCTGGCTGCGATCCCCAGGCGCTGAGCGGGTCGCCATGCTGACCCGCTGGCTCGATCGGCTCCACCGTCGCACGCCGGCGCGAGCACGCGCGCGCGCGGAAGGTGTCGAGCCGAGGATCCTCTACTCCGCCGACCTGCTCGCGGGTGCGGCGCCGATGCCGGTGCCCGAGGCGCAGGTCGTGCGTGCCGCCGACACCGACGCGCCCGCCGCGACGCCGGCGCCGTTCACGGTGGCCGCCGTGCGCGCGGTCGAGCTGGTGGTGGTCGATCCCGGCGTGGCCGACGCGCAGGCCCTGGTCGACGCGATCGCCGCGCAGCGTCCGGAGGCGGGCCTGCGCATCGTCCTGCTCGATGCCGACCGCGACGGCCTCGCGCAGATCGGCGAGGCGCTCGCGTCGATGGACGACGTGAGCGCGGTGCACGTGCTCGCCCACGGCGAGCCCGGCGAGCTGACGCTGTGCGGGCGACGCATCGATGCAGCCGTGCTCGACGCCGCGCACGAGGCGATCGGCGCCTGGCGCGGCGCGCTCACCGAGCAGGCCGACCTGCTGCTGTACGGCTGCAGCCTGGCATCGAACCCCGCGGGCATCGCGCTGCTCGAGCGGCTGGCGGCGCTGACCGGTGCCGACGTGTCGGCGAGCGACGACCCGACCGGCAGCGCCGCCATCGGTGGCGACTGGACGCTCGAGCTCGCCACCGGTGCCATCGAGGCGCGCACGCTGTTCGCCGGCGGCGATCCCTCGGGCTGGCAGGGCCTGCTCGACGGCGACGCCCCGCCGGTCAACACCGTGCCGGGGCCGCAGACGGCCACCGAGGACGTGCCGCTGGCGATCACCGGCCTGTCGGTGTCGGATGTCGACGGCGACCTGAGCGCGGTGTCGCTCGCCGTCGGCCGCGGCACGCTGTCGGTCGTGCTCGACGGCGGCGCGACGATCGGCGCCGGCGCCAACGACAGCGGCGCGCTGACGCTGACCGGCACGCAGGCCCAGATCAACGACGCGCTCGCGACGCTCACCTATCTCGGCGCCACCGACGTCAACGGTGCCGACACGCTCACGGTGACCTCGACCGATGCCGGCGGGCGCACCGCGACCGACACCGTCGCGATCGACGTGCTCGCGGTCAACGATGCGCCGACGCTGACCGGCGATCTGCTGGCGACGGTGGCCGAAGGCGGGAGCCTCGTGCTCGGCGCGCCGGACCTCGGCTTCGCCGATCCCGACACCGTCCCGGCCGATGTCGTCTTCTCCGTCTCCGGCCTGGTCAACGGCCAGGTCCGCGTCGCCGGCACCGTGGCGACCTCGTTCACCGGTGCCGAGCTGCTCGCGGGCACCGTGGTCTTCCGGCACGACGGCTCGGAGACGTCCGGCGCCGCGTTCACGGTGGCGCTCGAGGAC
>JAIYAG010000595.1 GCA_027489195.1 Burkholderiales bacterium
TGGCGCACGACCTCGGCCACACGCCCTTCGGCCATGCCGGGCAGGATGCGCTGAACCGCTGCATGCAGCCCTACGGCGGCTTCGAGCACAACCTGCAGTCGCTGCGCGTGGTCGACGCGCTCGAGGAACGCTACGGCGCGCACGACGGGCTGAACCTGTGCTTCGAGACCCGCGAAGGCGTGCTCAAGCACTGTTCGGCGGCCAACGCCGCGAAGCTGGGCGAGATCGGGCGGCGGTTCCTCGAGCGCACCCGGCCGACGCTCGAGGCGCAGCTCGCCAACCTCGCCGACGAGATCGCCTACGTGAACCACGACGTTGACGACGGGATCCGCTCCGGCCTGGTGACGGTCGAGCAGCTGCTCGAGGTCGAGCTGTTCGCGCGCCACCACCGGGACGTGCTCGCGGCCTGGCCGGCGACCGGCGAGCGCCGGCAGGTCTACGAGACCGTGCGGCGGATGATCAACGAGCTGGTGCTCGACCTCAGCCGGCGCAGCGAGGCGCTGATCGCCGAAGCGGCGCCGGCCTCGGTCGACGAGGTGCGCACCGCCCCGCCGCTGATCGCGTTCTCCGACGAGGTGGGCGCGCGCGCGTCCCAGCTCAAGCGCTTCCTCTTCGACAACCTCTACCGCCACTACCAGGTGCTGAGGATGACCTCGAAGGCGGCCCGGATCGTGACCGCGCTCTTCGATGCCTTCGCTGCCGACCCGCGGCTGCTGCCCGACGAGTACCGGCGCAAGGCCGAGCGCGACCCGCATCGGGCGATCGCCGACTACATCGCCGGCATGACCGATCGCTATGCGATCAAGGAGCACCGCCGGCTGTTCTCGGTCGACGAGGTCTGAGCCGGGCGATGGCCCGTCGTCCGCGCCAGGCGGTGACCGCGCTGCCGCACCACGTCCTGCTGCGCGGTCACAACCGCCAGCCGGTGTTCGTCGACGACGCCGACTACCGGCAGTACCTCGTCTGGCTGCACGAGGCCGGTCTCGCGCACGGCCTGTCGATCCATGCGTACCTGCTGATGGATGCGCAGGTGCAGCTGCTCGTCACGCCCGAGCGCGAGGATGCGCTGTCGCTCGCGATCCAGGACGTCGGCCGGCGCTACGTGCGCTGGTTCAACCGGCGCCACGGCCGCAGCGGCACGCTCTGGGAGGGTCGGTTCCGGTCGTCGCTGGTCGAGCCGGAGCGCTGGCTGCTTGCATGCCAGCGTCATCTGGAGTCCGGGCCGGTCCGGGCCGGGCGCGTCGGCGCGGTCGCCGACTGGCCGTGGTCCAGTCACCGCCACCATGCCGGGCTGGCGGTCGATCCGCTGGTGCGGCCGCATCCGACGGTCTGGGCGCTGGGCAACACGCCGTTCGAGCGGGAGTCGGCCTATCGGGGCCTGTTCGACGAATCGGTATCCCAGTCGGAGACCGATTGGCTGCTTGCTTGCCTGCTGGGCGGAAAGCCGACAGCGAGTGCTGACTTCCAGCGCAGGCTGGAGGCCGCTCACGGCCTGCGGCTGCTGTCGCGGCCGGTCGGCCGTCCGCGCCGCACGCCCGCGGCGGGCGGCGGCTCCGCCCGGTGACGCGTCCGGGCAGGTGACGCAAAAGGGGTGTCGCAAAAGGGGTGTCGCAAACCGTCGGTGACGCAACGCGTGGTCCGACGAATGCGGAGCGCGCCTCGGCTCCGTCAGTGAGCGATTGCTCCCGCATGCCCGCCCGGGACGCATCCCAGGCCTCGGCGCGCCCGTCGGCTGGGCAGCTCGACCCAGCACGGTGCAGGTTCGCTCTTGATCTGTCCCCGATTTCTGAGGCCCTCTCCGGCGCATCGGATAAACTGTGATCCGACCCCGATTGTTCCGCTTGAGGTGGTTGCTGCGCCGCACTATGCTGCAGCGATCACCGTAGGAGAAGTGCGATGGCACTGCCGCAAGCCCAGGGGCTGTACGACCCGTCCAACGAGCACGACGCCTGCGGCGTCGGCTTCGTCGCCCACATCAAGGGCGCGAAGAGCCACGACATCGTGCAGAAGGGGCTGCAGATCCTGCTGAACCTGGACCACCGCGGTGCCACCGGGGCGGACCACCTGTTCGGCGACGGCGCCGGCATCCTGATCCAGATCCCGGACGACTTCTACCGGGCCGAGATGGCGGCGCAGGGCATCGTGCTGCCGCCGCCCGGCGAGTACGGCGTCGGCATGATCTTCCTGCCCAAGGAGAACGCCTCGCGCATCGCCTGCGAGCAGGAACTCGAGCGCACCGTGCGCGCCGAGGGCCAGCGGGTGATCGGCTGGCGCGACGTGCCGGTCGACGCGGCGATGGAGATGAGCCCGCTGGTGCGGACCTCGGAGCCGGTGATCCGCCAGATCTTCATCGGCCGCGGCCGCGACGTGATGGTGCCGGACGCGCTCGAGCGCAAGCTCTACGTGATCCGCAAGACCGCCAGCCACGCGATCCAGTCGCTCGGCCTGAAGCACGGCAAGGAGTACTTCGTGCCGTCGATGTCGACGCGCACGATCGTCTACAAGGGGCTGCTGCTCGCCGACCAGGTGGGCCGCTACTACCGCGACCTGCAGGACGCGCGCACGGTGTCGGCACTGGCGCTCGTGCATCAGCGCTTCTCGACCAACACCTTCCCGGCCTGGGAGCTCGCGCACCCGTACCGGATGGTCGCGCACAACGGCGAGATCAACACCGTCAAGGGCAACTACAACTGGATGCGCGCCCGCGAGGGCGTCATGCAGTCGGCCGTGCTCGGCTCGGACCTGCAGAAGCTCTGGCCGCTGATCTACCCGGGGCAGTCCGACACCGCGTGCTTCGACAACTGCCTCGAGCTGCTGGTGATGGCCGGCTACCCGATGTCCCAGGCGATCATGATGATGATCCCCGAGGCCTGGGAGCAGCACACGCTGATGGACGAGAACCGTCGCGCGTTCTACGAGTACCACGCGGCGATGATGGAGCCGTGGGACGGCCCGGCGGCCATCGCCTTCACCGACGGCCGCCAGATCGGCGCCACGCTCGACCGCAACGGCCTGCGCCCGGCGCGCTACATCGTCACCGACGACGACCTGGTGGTGATGGCCTCCGAGGCCGGCGTGCTGCCCGAGATCCCCGAGCACCGGATCGTCAAGAAGTGGCGGCTGCAGCCCGGCAAGATGTTCCTGATCGACCTCGAGCAGGGCCGGATCATCGACGACAAGGAGCTCAAGGACCAGCTGTCCGCGAGCAAGCCCTACCGCCAGTGGATCGAGCGCATCCGCGTCAAGCTCGACGAGGTCGCGACCCACGAGCATCCCGAGACGCCCGAGCAGGACGAATCCGCCGCCGAGAACACCGCGCCGCTCGCCTCGGTGCCGCTGCTCGACCGCCAGCAGGCATTCGGCTACACGCAGGAGGACCTGAAGTTCCTGATGGCGCCGATGGCCGTCGCCGGCGAGGAGGCGGTCGGCTCGATGGGCAACGACTCGCCGCTCGCGGTGCTGTCGGACAAGAACAAGCCGCTCTACCACTACTTCAAGCAGCTCTTCGCGCAGGTCACCAACCCGCCGATCGACCCGATCCGCGAGCAGATGGTGATGTCGCTGGTGTCCTTCGTCGGCCCCAAGCCGAACCTGCTCGACATCAACAACATCAATCCGCCGCTGCGCCTCGAGGTGAGCCAGCCGATCCTGTCCGCCGAGGACATGGACCGCATCCGCCACATCGGCCGCTTCACCGACGGCAAGTTCCAGAGCTTCGAGCTCGACGTCTGCTACCCGGTCGCCTGGGGCAAGGAAGGCATCGAGGCGCGGCTGGCCTCGCTGTGCGCGAACGCGGTCGACGCGGTCCGCAGCGGCTTCAACCTGCTGGTGGTCTCCGACCGTCGCGTCGATCGCGAGCATGTCGCGATCCCGGCGCTGCTCGCCACCAGCGCGATCCACCAGCACCTGATCGACAAGGGCCTGCGCACCTCCACCGGCCTGGTGGTGGAGACCGGCTCGGCGCGAGAGGTCCACCACTTCGCGCTGCTCGCCGGCTACGGCGCCGAGGCCATCCATCCGTACCTCGCGATGGAGACCATCGCCGCGATCCATGCCGGGCTCGGCCCCGACCTGTCGGCCGAGAAGGCCGTCAAGAACTACGTGAAGGCCGTCGGCAAGGGCCTGCACAAGGTGATGTCCAAGATGGGCATCTCCACCTACATGTCGTACACCGGCTCGCAGATCTTCGAGGCGATCGGCCTGAACCGCGAGCTCGTCGACAAGTACTTCAGCGGCACGCCGTCGAACGTCGGCGGCATCGGCATCTTCGAGGTCGCCGAAGAGGCGCTGCGCATGCACCGCTCGGCCTTCGGCGGCGACCCGGTGCTGGCCACCGCGCTCGAGGCCGGCGGCGAGTACGCGTTCCGCGCCCGCGGCGAGGAGCACATGTGGACGCCCGACGCGATCGCGAAGCTGCAGCACGCGACCAAGGCGAACAACTTCCAGACCTACAAGGAATACGCGCAGATCATCAA
>JAIYAG010000459.1 GCA_027489195.1 Burkholderiales bacterium
AGTCCGCTTCCCGGACCCGACCGCGAACCCGTACATGGCCTTCGCGGCCATGATGATGGCGGGCCTGGATGGCGTGCAGAACAAGATCCACCCGGGCGAGGCGGCGGACAAGAACCTGTACGACCTGCCGCCGGAAGAGGACGCGAAGATCCCGACCGTGTGCTCGTCGCTCGACATGGCGCTCGACTACCTGGACCGCGACCGCGAGTTGCTGACCCGTGGCGGCGTGTTCAGCGACTCCATGCTCGACGCGTACATCGCGCTGAAGATGGAGGAGGTCACCCGCTTCCGCATGACGACCCACCCGGTCGAGTTCGACATGTACTACTCGCTCTGATCGGAGACGATCGGCGCACGGCCCGGCCGCCCGCGAGGTGCGTCCGGGCCGACGAAGGGGGGCGGGTGACCGCCCCCTTTTGATTTAAACTCCGCCCATGCTCCGACCCCTCCGTCGTCCCCGGCCGGCGTGCCTGCTGCTCGCCGCGATCGCTGCGATCCCCCTGGCCGCGCAGGCGCAGGTCTGGCGCTGCGAGTCGCCCGGCGGCGGCGTCGAATACAGCAACAATGCGTCGAGCAGCCGCGATGCACGGTGCCGCGCGGTCGACCTGCCCAACCTGACGACGATTCCCGCGCCCAAGCTGCCCGCGCAGTCCGGCGCCGCGAAGGGCGGGGCCACCGCCACGCCCACGCCGGCCGGCTTCCCCCGGGTCGATGCCGGGGCCCAGCGCTCCCGGGACCTCGACCGGCGCCGCATCCTCGAGGACGAGCTGCGCAAGGAGGAGGCCCGGCTCGGCGAGCTGCGCGCCGAGTTCAACGGCGGCGAGCCCGAGCGGCGCGGCGACGAGCGCAACTACCAGAAGTATCTCGACCGCGTGCAGCGGCTCAAGGACGACATCGCGCGCTCCGAGAGCTCGGTCGCCTCGCTCAAGCGTGAGATGACCTCGCTTCGCGACTGAGCGTGAACCGATGACGCCGACCTCCCGCCTGCCGGAGGGCACGGACCGGCGCCGCCAGCCGGCCTCGCGCCTCGCCGGCCTGGACCTGCTCGCCTGCGCCGTCGTGCTGCTCGACGACCAGGGGCACACCACCTTCCTCAACCAGGCGGCCGAGCAGCTGTTCGAGCTGCCGCAGCGCGTGATCGAGGGGGCGGCGTTCGCCCGACAGTTCAGCAACGGCGGCATCATCGACAGCCTGCTCGCCGAGGCCTGCAACAACGCGTTCGGCCAGAAGCGCCAGGACATCACGCTGCACCGCATCGGCCGCGAGCCGCTCGCCGTGCACTGCGTGGCGGTGGTGCTCGAGAGCGACCTGGGTTCGCTGCTGCTCGAGTTCCGCGAGATCGACCAGCGCATCCGCATCGACCGCGAGTCGAGGATGGTTGAGTCGGTGCGGGTCAACCGGGAGCTGGTGCGCAACCTCGCGCACGAGATCAAGAACCCGCTCGGCGGCATCCGCGGCGCGGCGCAGCTCCTCGAATCCGAGGTCGGCGGCTCCAGCCTGCGCGAGTACACCCAGGTCATCATCAAGGAGGCCGACCGGCTGCAGACGCTCGTCGATCGCCTGCTCGCGCCGCATCGCCATCCGCGGCTGGTGGGCGACGTGAACATCCACGAGGTGCTCGAGCGGGTCCGCTCGGTGGTGACCGCCGAGTACCCGCAGGGCCTGGCGATCGACCGGGACTACGACGCCAGCCTGCCGGATTTCCGCGGCGACAAGGAACAGCTGATCCAGGCGGTGCTCAACCTGGTTCGCAACGCGGCGCAGGCGATGCACGGCCACGGGCGCATCCTGATGACCACCCGGATCGCGCGCCAGGTCACCATCGACAAGGTCAGGTACCGCCTGGCACTGGACTTGCATGTGATCGACGACGGCCCCGGTGTGCCGGAAGAGATCCGCGATCGGATCTTCTATCCGCTCGTCTCGGGCCGCGAGGGCGGGAGCGGTCTGGGGCTGACGCTCGCGCAGACCTTCGTGCAGCAGCACGGGGGCCTGATCGAATGCGACAGCCATCCGGGCCGGACCGATTTCCGGATACTGCTGCCGCTGCCCTGATGCGTCGCCATTCGTGGCGGACCGGGGCGGACAGCCAGGGGAAGCAGCACGAATGAACGAAGTGTGGATCGTCGACGATGACCAGTCGATTCGTTGGGTGCTCGAGCGGGCGCTGACACGGGAAGGGTTCGACGTGCGGGCCTTCGGGTCCGCGCGCGAGTGCCTGAGCGCCTTCGAGCTCGACGCCCCGCAGGTGCTGGTCTCCGACATCCGGATGCCCGGCGAGTCGGGCATCGAGCTGCTGCAGAAGGTCAAGCTGCGCCGGCCCGGCATGCCGGTGATCATCATGACCGCGTTCTCCGACCTCGACAGCGCGGTCTCGGCCTTCCAGGGCGGGGCCTTCGAGTACCTGCCCAAGCCCTTCGACCTGCCCAAGGCGGTCGAGCTGATCCGCCGTGCGGTGGAGGAGAGCGAGCGCGAGGCTGCGGCCGAGGAGACGGTCCTCGAGACGCCCGAGATGCTCGGTCAGGCCCCCGCGATGCAGGAGGTCTTCCGCGCCATCGGCCGGCTCTCGCAGTCCAACGTGACGGTGATGATCACCGGCGAGTCGGGCAGCGGCAAGGAGCTGATCGCGCGTGCCCTGCACAAGCATTCGCCGCGCGGTGCCCAGCCCTTCGTGGCGCTGAACACCGCGGCCATCCCGCGCGACCTGCTCGAGAGCGAGCTCTTCGGCCACGAGCGCGGCGCGTTCACCGGGGCGCAGCAGATGCGCCGCGGCCGCTTCGAGCAGGCCGAGGGCGGCACGCTGTTCCTGGACGAGATCGGCGACATGCCGGCGGAGCTGCAGACGCGCCTGCTGCGTGTGCTCTCGGACGGACACTTCTACCGCGTCGGCGGGCACCAGCCGCTCAAGGCCAACGTCCGCGTGATCGCGGCGACCCACCAGAACCTCGAGGATCGCGTCCGGCTGGGCCTGTTCCGCGAGGACCTGTTCCACCGTCTCAACGTGATCCGGCTGCGCCTGCCGGCGCTGCGCGAGCGGGTGCAGGACGTGCCGCTGCTCGCGCGCCACTTCCTCACGCGCAGCGCGCGCGAGCTCGGCGTCGAGACCAAGCGGCTCTCCGACGAAGCGCTGCTTCGGCTCGGCGCGTTCTCCTGGCCGGGCAACGTGCGCCAGCTCGAGAACGTCTGCCACTGGCTGACGGTGATGGCACCCGCGCAGACCGTCGAGCCCAAGGACCTGCCGCCCGAGGTGCAGGCGGCGCTGCCGTGGACCGATCCGCGCGGCGCGCCCGCGCAGCCCCAGGGCACGGGCCCGATGGCCGCGTCCTCGGGGCCGGAGACCCAGGGCGTCGCGGCTGCCGCACCGATGCCCGCCTTCGCGGGCGCCGCGGCGCCGGCCGGGGCGGCCGTGGCCGAAGCCTTCTCCGAGCCGGTGGGCGGACGTGTCGGCTTCGGCGCCCCGCCGGCCTTCGCCGCCGTCCCGGGCGCCGGCACCGGCTACCTGCCCGCCGACGCCGGCTTCGCGGCGCGCGACGGCGCGGCGCGGACCGCGCCCCCGGCCCGCGTGGGCTGGGCCGCGCTCCTCGAGTCCGAGGTCGCGCAGATGCTCGCCGCGCAGTCGGCCCGCGGCGGCGAGCCGCCGGCTTCGTCCGACGTGATGGACCAGCTCACCCGCACGTTCGAGTCGACCATCATCCGCACCGCGCTTCGCCACACGCGCGGCCGGCGGATCGACGCGGCGCTGCGCCTGGGCATCGGCCGCAACACGATCACCCGCAAGATCCAGGACCTGCACCTCGAGGACGACTGACCGGGACACGGCGCGGCGGGCCCGCCGCGCCGTGGTTCAATGCGGGCTCCCTCATGTTCCGGAGCCCGCCGATGTCAGGCTCGCAGTTCCACGTCCACGGTCCGCACGACCACGAGCTCGAGCACGCCGCCTCGCACGGCAAGTCCGACGCGGTCTCGGGCCGCATCGCGGTGACCACCGCGGTGCTCGCCACGGTCGGCGCGCTGTTCTCGTATCAGGGCGGTGCCACGCAGGCCGATTCCACGCTCTTCAAGAGCAACGCCGCGATCTCCAAGACCGAGGCGGCGAACCAGTGGAACTACTACCAGGCCAAGAGCAGCAAGCAGAACCTCGCCGAGCTGGCGGTGGAGCTCGTGCCCGCCGAGCGGCGCGACACCTTCCGCCGGCAGGTCGAGCGCTACGAGGGCGAGAAAGCCGACATCCGCAAGCAGGCCGAGGCGTTCGAGGCGACGTCCAAGGACTGGGACCGCCGCAGCGAGGCGTCGCTGCACCTGCATCACCGCTGGGCACAGGCCACCACGGTGGTCCAGATCTCGATCGCGCTGTCGGCGATCGCGCTGCTCACGCGCCGCGACTGGCTGCTGCGCGGGGTCTACGTCGTGGCGGCGGCGGGGCTCGCCCTCGGCGCGATGGCGGCCGCGCACCTGTGAGCCGGGGGCGGGGCGGCGCGGTCCGCCGCGCGGCTCGGTCCTAGGACGCGGCGGGGTCGTCCAGCGCCAGATCGACCGTCACCGGCGCATGGTCCGAGGGCTGCGGCAGCTTGCGCGGCGCGCGGTCGATCGTGCAGGCCCTCACCGCGCCCGCCAGGGGCGGGGCCACCAGCAGGTGGTCGATCCTCAGCCCGCGGTTCTTCTGGAACCCGAGCTGGCGGTAATCCCACCAGCTGTACGTCTTGGGCGGCTGCTCGAACATCCGGTAGGCGTCGCGCAGGCCGAGCGCGAGCAGCGCGCCGAAGCGCTCGCGCTCCGGCACCGAGCACAGCACCTGATCGGCCCAGGCCGCCGGGTCGTGCACGTCGGCGTCGGCGGGCGCGATGTTGTAGTCGCCGCCGATCACCAGCCGCGGCGTGGCCGCTAGCTCGTCGGCCAGCCAGGCCGCCAGCGCGTCCAGCCAGCGCAGCTTGTAGTCGTACTTGTCGCTGCCCACCGCCTGCCCGTTCGGCACGTAGGCGCTGATCACGCGCACGTCGCCGAAGGTGGCCGCGATCAGCCGCTTCTGCTCGTCGGGGAAGCGGGGGTTCCCGACGGTCACGTCGCGCGCGTCCCAGCCCCGGTCGGCGCGCCAGAGCAGCGCGACGCCGTTGTAGGTCGGCTGCCCGGAGAACACCGAGCGGTAGCCGGCTGCAGCGAGCTCGGCAGCGGGGAACTTCTCGTCCACCAGCTTGGTCTCCTGCAGGCACAGCACGTCGACCGGGTTGGCCTCGAGCCAGCCGAGCACGTGCGGCAGGCGGACCTTCAGGGAGTTGACGTTCCAGGTAGCGATCTTCATCGGGGGTCGACCTCGGGCAGGAGCCGGGATTGTGACACCCGGCATGAGCGCGCTTGCCGGGGGGCTTTCGGGCTCGATTTGCCACGATGCGAAATGTCCAACCGACGTCCGGGAAAACCGCAGTTTCCGCTTGTTTGTCCTGGACACGATTACGTATAACGCAGTGCAGCAGCCGGCGCACCCTTGCCGGCCGGACCCGACCGCAGACCCGCGGCACGGAGCCGGAGCCGAATCCGACCGGAACACCCGCGGTCGGGCAGATCCCGCCTCATCCAGCCGGCGTGCCGACGCAGTCGTGGCGCACGTGGCGGATCGCGTTGCCCGCCCGGGAGGCGGTGCGGTGCGGGGCGTGTACCCTCGGCCGCTTTTCCGTTCGAGAACCCTGAGGACCCATGCAAGCGACCCTGACGACCCTGCTGGCCACCGGCGCCGACGACGCCCCCGCGATCGGCGCACCCGGCCGGCGTGCGATGACCTACCGCGAGCTGCGCACGCTGATCGCGTCGACGCGCGAGCGGCTCAAC
>JAIYAG010000129.1 GCA_027489195.1 Burkholderiales bacterium
CCCGCTGCGCGGCCCGAACGACCTGGTCTTCGACGCCGACGGCGGCCTGTGGTTCACCGACCTCGGCAAGACGCGCGCGCGCGACCTGGACTACGGCGCGGTCTACTACGCGCGGCCGGACGGCTCGTCGATCGTCGAGGTGGTGCAGCCGATGCTGACGCCCAACGGTATCGGCCTGTCGCCCGACGGCAAGCGGCTCTACGTCGCGGAGACGCGCGCCGGACGGCTCTGGGCCTGGGACATCGAAGGACCGGGCGTGTTGCGCAAGCAGCCCTTCCCGTCGCCGTGGGGCGGCACGCTGATGGTCGACATGTCGACCTACCGGCTCTTCGACTCGCTGGCGGTGGATGCAGCGGGCAACGTCTGCGTGGCCTCGCTGATGGAAGGCGGGATCACGGTGGTCTCGCCCCAGGGCGGCGAACTCGAGTTCATCCCGATGCCCGACGTCTACACGACCAACCTGTGCTTCGGCGGGCCGGGGCTGAAGACCGCGTTCGTCACGCTGTCGACCACCGGCAAGCTGGTGTCGATCGACTGGCCGCGGGCGGGGACGCCGCTGAACTTCCTGAACGGCTGAGGCTTCGAGGCGAGACGGCTTCGTCCGTGAAGGGACTTAGGGCATAGGCTCGGGCAATGGTGGACTGACCAGCGGGAGCAGTCATGCCCCGGGTCAGGTGCCGGGCATCCTCTCGGGCTGGCATTCCTCGAGTCCGCACACCGTGAAGGTCGCCCCGCATCCCGGCTGCGATCGGACTTCGATGTCGCAGCCCAGTTGCGTGGCCTGCGCCCTGGCGATGGCCAGACCCAGTCCGTGACTCTCGCTCGACCGACGATCGTCGAAGGAGCGGTAGGCCTCGAACAGCGACGGCAGCACCCGTTCCGAGATGCCGACCCCGTCGTCCCGCACTTCGATGCACAGGTGGTGACCGTCCGGGGTGCCGGCACGCCGCCTGGTGCCCACGTAGACCCGCGCCCCGCCGGCGTGCTGCAGGGCGTTGCTCACCAGGTTGAGCAGGATCGACTCGAGCATGCCCCGATCGGCGAGCACCCATCGACTCCGACCGATGGCGAAGCGAAGTCGGACGCGCCGGCTGACGGCCAGCGACGACACGCTCTCTTCGACCCGCGCGAAGACATCCGCCAGGCACAGGGACTCGAACTGGACCGGCATCGCGCCCGACTCCAGACGCGAGAGCTCCAGCAGCCGGTGAATCTGCGCATGGACCGAGCCCACTGCGGTCTCGATCTTCGCGGCGGTCAGTGCGACCTGTTCGAACTCGACACGCGACGCACTGGCGAGCCTGAGCGCGCCGGCATACATCGCGATGGCGCGAACGGGCTGCTTCAGGTCATGGCTCACGCCGGCCAGGAACAGGCTCTTGGTGCGGGACGCCTCCTCGGCCTGTTCCTTCCGGACCTCGAGGTCTTCGATCAGGTGCTGGTTCTCGAAGCGCAGCCGCACCGTTTCCCGATACTGCCGATTCGCCGCATGGGCATAACCAAAGGTCACGATCAGGAACATCAGGTTGATGCCAGCGACCACGTAGTGCTCCTGGCCGCCGCTGAGCAGCAACTGCACGACATAGGGCAGATGGGCAGGCAGGGCAAGCAGGTAGAAGATCGGCAGATGGACCGACGTCGGCAGGATGGCAGCGACGATCACCACCGTCATGTAGGTGCCCAGGATCACCATCGTGATGGGCTGGTTCGGATCGAAGTACATCCAGGCGAACGCGCCCGACATGGCCCCGGTGGGCACGGCCAGCAGCGCCGTGCCTGCGAGCGCGGCAGCATGTCCTTCGCCTCGTTCGAACCGTGCACGCAGATGCCGGTCGAACCCCGCCCGCACGACCAGCACCGCAGCCGCGAACACGGACCACCCCACCAGTGCCGGACCGGAGACCTTGCCGTGCATCAGCCAGGCCACCAGCACCAGCGGCGGAATCGACCCGAGCACGGGAAACGGCATGTCGAACAGCACATGCTTCGCGAACGCCCTGGTGCGGAAGGCCTCCAGGTCTTCCGCAGGATCAGTTCTCGGCATGAAGCGCCTCCACCCTGCCGTGCCTCGCCTCGCCCGGCAGGGTCCTGAGGCCGCACAGCGTGAACGTGGACCCCTCGCCGGACTTCGACCGCACCTGGATGTCGCAGGCCAGGTACGTGGCCTGAGTCTTGGCGATGGCCAGGCCCAGGCCATGGCCGTCGGACGATCGGCGATCGTCGAAGCTGCGATAGGCATCGAACAGCATGGGCTGCAGGTGCGCCGCGATGCCGGTCCCGTTGTCCCGCACCTCGATGCACAGCCGCTGACCATCGGGGTATCCGGTGCGCAATCGAGTGCCCACGTACACGCGCCCGCCCGGCGAGTGCCGGATGGCGTTGCTGACGAAGTTGGCCAGGATCGACTCCAGCATCCGGCGATCGGCCAGTACCTGGTACGAGCGGGCCGACGCGAACCGCAAGATGACGCCGTGACTGGTGGCGGACTGGACCATCTCCTCGCGGACATGCCGCAGCAGCTCGTCGAGATCCAGCGACTCCAGCCGAACCGGCATGGCGCCGGTCTCCAGCTGGGAGAGTTCCAGCAGGCGGCTGATCTGGTTCTGCACGGAGCCGACGGCAGCGTCGATCTTCACGGCCGTCTGCAACACGACCTGCCGCTCGATCTGCGGGGCGACGAGATGTCGCAGATAACCGCTGTACATGGCGATCGCGCGGATCGGTTGCTTCAGGTCGTGGCTCACGCCCGCCAGGAACAGGCTCTTGGTGCGCGAGGCCTCTTCGGCCTGTGCCTTGCGGACCTCGAGATCGTGGATCAGCCGCTGATTGTCATGGCGCAGGCGCATCGACTCTCGGTGCAGGCGATTGGTGATGTGGGCGTAGCCTGTCATCGCGAACAGGTACGTGGTGGTCAGTGCCGCAAGTGCGAGGTTCAGCGGTTCACCGGTGGCGGCGAGCAACCACACCCCCGGCACCACTGTCGGGATCACGCCCACGTAGTAGGCCGGCAGAAAGATGGACAGTGGCGTCACCGCGCCACCGACATGTCCTGCCACATAGGCCCCCGCCAGCATGACGGTCAACGGATCGGCGGGATCGAGATGCATCCAGACGAACACGCCCCAGTACAGGCCGATGAAC
>JAIYAG010000328.1 GCA_027489195.1 Burkholderiales bacterium
CTCGCCGGTGGCCTGGTCGACGACGAGCGCGACCGAGGAGCGCAGGTCGAGCGGATCGTCGGTCAGGTGCAGCCCGATCGCGTTGCCGATCGACAGACGCTGGGGCTCGACGGCCCGCGGCGCATAGGACGTCTTGACGATCCGGGCGTTGCGGGGCTGCGCCGCGGTGCCGGCGCGCTGCGCCTTGGCGGGGGCCTTCTCGGCGCGCGGGCCCACCTGCTTGCGCAGCGGCACGGCGGAGACGCGGGCCGGCAGGGTCGCCTTGCGCACGGGCGGCTCGGCGGCCTTGCGCGAGGCAGACGCCTCGGCGGCCTTGCGGGCCTTCATGGACGGGGCCGCACGGTCCGCGGCGATCGACTCGAGCGGGAACTGGAGGGCGAGGAGGCCGGCCACCAGGGCCAGGAAACGTCGCGCGCGGACGCCAGGAAACACCGGACTCATCGACTCGATCTCCCTCGGAACGGGGGCGAAGTTTAACAAACGCAACCCCTTGTCGGAGAGAAAAAGCGCCCTCCGGAGAAGTACTTGGAACGAAAAGCCAACACGTCGCATCAACTTCCCGACGGAAGGCGCCGGGCGCCGGAGAGAATGCGGCATGCGTGTTTTCCAGATCGAAGGCGGGTGGGGCATGGACCACCTGGTGCTGTCGTCCCGGCCGGATCCCAGGCCCGGCGCCGGCGAGGTGCTGCTGCGGATGAAGGCCGCGTCGCTCAACTACCGCGACCTGGTCGTCCCCGATCGCGGCTATGGCCAGTACACCGGCACGCTGCCGCTGATCCCGATCTCCGACGGCGTCGGCGAGGTCGTGGAGGTGGGCGCCGGCGTCTCGCGCGTGGCCGTCGGCGATCGGGTCTGCCCGAGCTTCCTGCAGCGCTGGGTCGGCGGCGACCTGAACCTCGAACGGATCACCGGATCGCTCGGCGGCCCGATCGACGGGGTCATGGCCGACCTGATGGTGCTGCCGGAAGGCGGCGTGTGCCGCGTGCCGGAGCACCTGAGCGACGTGCAGGCGGCCACCCTGCCCTGCGCGGCGCTGACCGCCTGGAGCGCGCTCGTCACCGAGGGCGGCCTGCGCGCCGGCGACCGGCTGCTGGTGCAGGGCACCGGCGGCGTCGCCCTCTTCGCGCTCCAGTTCGCGAAGATGGCGGGCGCCCACGTGACGGTCATCTCCTCGAGCGATGACAAGCTCGCGCGCGCCCGGGCACTCGGCGCCGACGCGGGCATCAACTACCGGAGCGAGCCGGAGTGGGCCCGGGCGTCGCGGGCGATCACCGGCGGCGCGGGCTTCGACCACATCCTGGAGCTCGGTGGCGAGAAGACGCTGCCGCAGTCGCTGCGCTGCATCCGGCCGGGCGGCACGGTGTCGATGATCGGCGTGCTGTCGGGCGGCACGATGAGCGCCTCGCTCGGGCTGATCGTCACCCGTCAGGTCCGCCTGCAGGGCATCACGGTGGGCTCGCGCGACGGCTTCGAGGCGATGCTGCGTGCCATCGGCCAGCACCGGCTCGAGCCGATCGTCGACCGGGTGTTCGACTTCGCCGAGCTCAAGGACGCGATGGCCCACCTGGCCTCGGGCGCGCACTTCGGCAAGGTCTGCCTGCGCCACTGAGCGCGCGCGGCGTTCAGGTCCGCACGCTCAGGTCCGCACGACCAGGGCGACGCCGATCGCGGTGAGCAGCATGCCGAGCGCGGCGAGCACGCCGAACGGCTCGCCGAACAGCATCCAGGCCTGGAGCGCCGTGACCGGCGGCACGAGGTAGAACAGGCTCGCGACGCGGGTCGCGGTGCCGCGCCGGATCAGGGTGTTCAGCATGAAGATCGCGCCGATGGACAGCGCGCACACCGACCAGGCGAGCGCGATCCAGGTGCCGGCGTTCGGCGCCCAGGGGCCGCGCTCGACCCAGAGCGCCAGCGGCGCGATCGCCGCCAGCGACGCCGCGTTCTGCACGAAGGCGCCGGTGCGCAGGTCGAAGCTCGGCACGTGACGGCGCTGGTAGAGGGTGCCCGCTGTGATCGACAGCAGCCCGGCGACGGCGAAGGCGATGCTCGCCGGCCCCAGCCGGTCGGCGTCGATGCGGTGCGCGACGACCAGCGCGACGCCGCCGAAGCCGAGCGCCAGGCCCGCCCACTGGCGCACGCCGATCCGCTCGCGGCCGAAGGCCAGCCACAGCGCGGTCAGGACCGGCTGCAGGTTCACGATCAGCGCCACCAGCCCGGCGCTCATGCCCTGCGCCACCGCGATCCAGACGCCGGCGAGGTAGCCGGCCTGGATCAGCAGGCCGGCGACCGCGAGGTGCACGAGCCCGCGGCGGTCCGGCCAGGGCGCCCGGGCGATCAGGATCAGCGGCGCCAGCACCACCAGCGTCGCGGCGAAGCGCAGCGCGAGAAAGCCCAGCGGCGGCACCTGCGGCATCGCGAGCCTGGCCGCGACGAAGCCGGTCGCCCACAGCAGGACGAAGAGCACCGGCACGACGGTGCCGAGGCCCGCATCGACCGGGCCCGGACCGGCCCCGCGTGCGGACGGGGTCATGCGGACGGGATCATGCGGAAGGGATCATGCGAAAGGGATCATGCGGACGGCATCGGCGGGCCGCGCCGCGCGCGTCCCGACGTCGCATGCATCAGCGCCTCGCGGACCGTGCTGGCATGGATGTCGACGATCCGCGCGATGTCCGGACAGTAGCCCCCGCCCATCGCCACCGCGACCGGCAGACCGCGGGCCCGCGCGAACGCGAAGACCCGGCGGTCGCGCTCGGCGATGCCGGGGATCGACATCGAAAGGCGTCCGAGGCGGTCGCCCTCGTAGACGTCGGCCCCGGCCAGGAAGATCAGGAAGTCGGGCTCGAAGCGGCTCGCGAGCGTGGCGAGCGCGCCGTCGAGCGCCTCGAGGTAGGCCTCGTCGCCGGTACCGTCGGGCAGGTCGACGTCGAGGTCGCCGTCGCAGCGGTTGCGGAACGGGAAGTTGCGCGCGCCGTGGATCGACAGCGTGAACACCGACGGATCGTGGCGCAGGATCTGCGCGGTGCCGTTGCCCTGGTGGACGTCGAGGTCGACGATCGCGACGCGCTGCGCACGGCGCTCGGCCTGCATCAGCCGGGCGGCGACCGCGACGTCGTTCAGGCAGCAGAAGCCCTCGCCGCGGTCGGGCCCGGCGTGGTGGGTGCCGCCGGCGAGGTTCACGGAGGCGCCGTCGTCGATCGCCGCACGGCAGGCGGTGATCGTGGCGCCGACCGAGCGCCGCGACCGCTCGACCATCGCTTCCGACCACGGAAAGCCGATGGCGCGCTGCTCGAGCGCGGTGAGCCGTCCGAGGCTCAGGCGTTCGATCCAGTCGGGCGTGTGCGCCAGGGCCAGCACCCCGTCGCTCGCCGGGGGCGGCTCGGCCAGCGCGACCCCGGGCAGCTCGGCGGCGATGCGCTCGCGCAGCAGCCGGTACTTGGCCATCGGGAAGCGGTGGCCGTCGGGCAGCGGAAGCACGAACCGGTCGCTGTAGAACGCCTTCACAGGGTCAGTCTAGCATCGTGCTGCACCGCAACAAAAAAGTGCTTGACTTCCGATCCAACGACCCTATAATTCGTTTCTGTTGCAGCGCACAACGCTGCGTCGCCAACCGTGACGCCCCTGTAAACGGTTGATTCAACAAACGAATTTTCCCGATAGAGGTCAACATGTTCACCACCCCCGATCAGATGGTTGCGATGCACAAGGCCGCGCTCGAGTCCTTCCAGGCGATGGCCGCCAAATCGTTCGCCGGCCTCGAGAAGCTGGCCGAGCTGAACATGGCCGCGACCAAGTCGTCGTTCGAAGAGTCCGCCGAGCAGTTCAAGGCGCTGCTCGAGGTCAAGGACGCCAAGGCGTTCGCCGACTTCGCCGCCGGCTCGGCCCAGCCCGCCGCCGACAAGATGACCGCGTACGCCAAGCACGTGTACGAGATCACCAGCGAGACCGGCGGCGAGATCGCCAAGCTGGTCGAGAAGCAGCTCACCGACGGCAACCGTCAGCTGGCCTCGGCCATCGACGCGCTGGCCAAGAACGCGCCGGCCGGCAGCGAAGGCGTGGTCACGTTCATGAAGTCGGCGGTCTCGGCGGCCAACACCGCGTACGACCAGGTCAACAAGGCGACCAAGCAGGTCGTCGAGATGGCCGAAGCCAACCTCGTCGCCGTCGGCAAGACCACGACGACCGGTGCCGCCCGCGCCAAGAAAGCGGCCTGAGGCGCCTGACCGCCCGCGGGGCGCCTGCCCCGCGACGCGGTGAAGCCTCGATCGTCTCGAAGTCGTCGCCGTCTCTCCTCCTCGATACAGAGCGACGCACCCGACCCGGATCCGCAAGGAGACCGGGTCGGTTCACTTCCGGGTCCGGATCCGCAAGGAAACCGGGCCGGTTCACCTCATGCTGCCTGCTTCGACGATCACCGCGCCCGTCGATGCGCCATTGGAGCGTTCAGGCGGCCTCCACAGACCGTCTGTCCGGGAAACGGCGACCCCTTGTGACCGCGAGGTAGCATTGCGCTCCATCCGGAACAGGAACAGGGCGAACATGGGGCCGTCTCGCCGCCTCTGGTGCAGACAGGCGTCGGCTGCGGCACTCGCCGCACTGGCGCCCGCGCGACCGTCGCGCGCCGCGATGCCGTCGCGAACCTTCATCCTCGGCGGCGGCCGCTTCCGCGAGGACGCGGCGGGACCCCTCCGGCACGTGCTGACGCGGCTGGACACCCAGACGGGTCTCAGCGAGTTCATCCCAGCGCCGTACCTGCCGCATGGCCTGGTGTTCGACGCCGAGCGCTCCGGACTCGCCTTCGCGTTCGAGAAGATCGGACCGGGGGCCGGCGTCGTCGACGTGCGCACGATGCGGTGGGTGGCGCCGATCGCACCGGTCGCCGGCCGCCTCTTCTACGGGCACGGCGCCGTCACCCGCGACGGGCGCCACCTGCTCTCGACCGAGACCGCACCCGACGAGCAGGGCGCGATCGGCGTACGCGATGCGCGCACGCTGCAGTACATCTCCGACTTCCCGACCTACGGCCTGCATCCGCACGACTGCATGCTCGCGGACGACGGCAAGGTCCTGGTCGTCACGAACGGCGGCGGCACGTCCGCGAGCGGCGCGCGCGCCTCGGTGTGCTACATCGACGTCGCGTCGCAGCGGCTGCTCGAACGGATCGAGATGCCGGATGCCCGCTTCAACGCGGGCCACCTCGCCCTCCTCGACCGGCGCGAATCGGTCGTGGTGTCGGCGCCCCGGCGTGGCCTCGACACCCGCGAACTCGGCGCCGTCAGCCTGCAGCGGCGGGGGCGGGCGACGCTCCAGGTCGTGACGCAGCCGCCTGATCTCGTCTCGCGCCTGCAAGGCGAAGCGCTCAGCGTCGTCGTCGTGCCGGAGCGCGGCCTGTGCGTCGTGACGCATCCTACGCCCGGACTGCTCACGATCTGGACCCTGCGCACCGGCGCGCTGCTGAAGTCCGTCGACGTGCCGCGCGTACGCGGCCTCGTCGGCTCGGCCGACGGGCAGGGCGTGTGGGTGAGCTACGACCAGCAGGGACTGGTCGGCTGGCTCGACCTGCAGACGCTCGCCATGGACCCCACGCGGGTGATCGGCGGTTCGCGCATCTCCGGCTCCCACCTCGCGTCCTGGTCGCCCGCGAACACCCGACCCGGCTGATCGGGCGCTCCGGCCGGTCAGCCGATGGTGCCGCCCAGCGCGAGCACGCCCGCCCGCAGCCGCTCGAACGCCGGCTCCACCTGCTCGGCCGCGCCCTTGGCGCCGAGCTCGATGTGCCGGCGCATGCCGCCCTCCCCCACCGACGGCAGGCTGTAGACCTTGATCCCGCCGAACTCGCGCTCGACCGCTTCCATCAGCGGCGTCAGCGTCGACTCGGCGAGCTCGTAGACCATCATCGAGCGATCGCCGCGCGCCTCGAGATGGAAGAGGTGCGCGTAGTGCGCATCGAGCACCTGCTCGATCATCGGCCAGGCCATCACCGGGAAGCCCGGCACGAACCAGTGCACGCCGACGGCAAAGCCCGGGATCCGGTTGAACGGGTTCGGGACGATCCGCGCGCCCTCGGGGAACTCGCCCATCTTCAGGCGCTGGCGGTTCTCGGGCGCGCTCATGTCGGGCGCGGCCTTGCCGTCGCGCGCCATCTCCATCGTGCGCTCGGTGATCAGCCGCTCGGCCTCGGGGTGCAGCGCGAGCGGCACGCCGAGCGCCGCGGCCGCGGCCTGGCGGGTGTGGTCGTCGGGGGTCGCGCCGATGCCGCCGCAGGAGAAGACCACGTCGTCGCCGGCAAAGGTCTCGCGCAGCGTCGCCACCAGGCGCTCGCGGTCGTCGCCGAGGTAGCGGGCCCACGACAGCTGCAGGCCGCGCGCGCCGAGCAGCTCGACGACCTTGGCGAAGTGCTTGTCCTGCCGCTTGCCCGACAGGATCTCGTCGCCGACGATGATGAGACCGAAATTCGCCACGTGTGCTCCGACGCCTCGATGGAATCCGGGCCCACGGCCCGGCGAGGCGTCAGTATGCCGGGTGCGCGGAACGCGCCCGTCAGGCGCGGCCGAACCAGCGGCCGATGGCCTTGCCCTGCTGGGACCAGAATCCGCGGCCGTAGTCGCGTCCCTCGAGCTGGTCGCGGATGCCGGTGGGCACGAAACCCGGTCGGCGGTCGGCGGTGCCGAACAGCAGGTCCCAGACCGGGAACAGCACCGCGAAGTTCACGCCCTGCGCCCGCCCTTCGTGGCCGTAGCCGATCGCATGGTGCAGCCGGTGCCAGCTCGGGCTGACCAGCACGGTCTCGAGCGGGCCGGGCCAGCGCCAGCGCAGGTTCGCATGCTGCACGCTCTGCAGCACCCGCGAGGCGATCACCAGCGCGACGAACTGCCCGGGCGAGGCGCCCAGGGCCACCGCCACCAGCGCCATCGCGGCGTCGCGGATCAGGTCGTCGAGCAGGTGGTTGCGCTGATCGCTCCAGAAGGTCATCTGACGCTGGCTGTGGTGGACGGCGTGCAGCGACCACCACCAGCTCCAGCGGTGCTGCCAGCGATGCAGCCAGTAGTCGACGAAGTCGAACAGCACCAGGTAGATCGCGAAGCTGACGATCGGCAGGTCGGTGACGCCGGGCCAGAGCTGGTCGACGTTGATGCGGGAGAAGCCGACCAGCCGCAGCGCCCCCTCCAGGCTGTCGAGGAGCGGCGTGAGCAGCGCGAACACGACCAGCGCGAAGCCCCCGAGCCGGTGCAGCAGCGTGTAGATCACGTCGGTGCGGATCGCGCGGCGGTCGGTCACCGGCTCGGCCGGCCAGAGCCGCTCGGCCGCACCGAGCAGGATGGCGAGCACGACGATCTCGATCGCCCCCAGCACGACCCACTCGGTGAAGTCGAACAGCTCCTCGCCATAGCGCATCCAGCCGAGGGCGAAGAGCAGCGGCTGCACCGCCGACTCGTACAGCCACTGCTGCAGCCCGTGCACCGTCGCGTCCAGCCAGCCGATGGGGTCCATCCTCGTGTGTCCTGTCCGCTCAGCGGCGGTAGTCCGGGTGCTCGCGCAGGGTCGCGAAGCACAGCCCGCGCGCCTTGAGCCCGCCGATCAGCGGGTCGAGCATCGGCGCGTAGGGGTCCTTGCGCGACCAGATGCCCAGGTGCGCCATCAGGATGTCGCCGCCGCGGATCGACGCGAGCGCCTGGGCCAGCAGCCGGTCGTTGGGATGGCTCTCCGAGGGCAGCTCGTCGCCGAGGAAGCCGGCCGGCGCCCAGTGCACGTGCGCATAGCCGCAGGCCTTGGCCGCGGCCATCGCCTGCGGCGGGGCCTTGCCGCCGGGGGCGCGCCACAGCGGCTCGAGCCCCTGCCCGGTGAGGGCCTTGAATCGGGTGCCGACCCGGTCGAGCTCGGTGCACAGCGCGCGGGCGTTCCACTGCAGCGTGCGGCCGGCCTGCTCGCCGAACTGCGGGCGCACCGTCAGCGAGCCGTCGGGCGTGACACCGCGGAAGTACACGTGATCGAAGGTGTGGCTGCCGAAGGCATGGCCTTCCTTCGCGCGCGCTCGCCAGTAGCCGGCCCAGCCGTCGTCGAGCGAGAAGTCGCCGTTCGGCGTCTTCTCGTTGGCGAGGAAGAACGTGGCGCGCACCTCGTGCTTGTTCAGGATGCCGGCGATGCGCTCGGCCTCGCGCATGTTGCCGGTATCGAGCGTCAGGTAGACGGTCCCGGCCGGACAGGAGGCGGCCGCGGCCGGCGCGACCACGGTCGCGGCGAGCGCCAGGACGCCGAGCCGGCGCGCGAGGCCGCGTGTCACAGCAGCGGCGCCCGATTGTGCAGATAGATGCCGTGCGGCGAGCGACCGACCGGGATCGTGCGCACGACCTTGCGGCTGGCCATGTCGACGATCGAGACCTGCTTGGCGAAGCGCGAGGTCACCCACAGCAGCTTGCCGTCGGCGGTCAGCTCCATGCAGTCGGGGCCGCCGGGCACCGGAATCTGGCCGACCACCTTCATCTCGGTCATGTCGAGGATGGACACGGTGTTGTCGACCCGGTTGCTGACCAGCAGGTGGCGCTTGTCGCCGAGCCCGCGGAAGTTGTGCGCCCCCTTGCCCGTCCGGATCTTGTTCACCGTCTTGCGGGTCGCGATGTCGATGACCTCGACGTAGTCCTCGCCCATCACGCCGACGAACAGCGTCTTGCCGTCCGGCGACACCAGGATGCCCGCGGGCTGGCGGCCGACCTTGAGCTTCCAGCTCACCGTCTGGGTGGGGATGTCGACGGCGGCGATCTCGTTGCTGTCCTGCAGCGTCACGTAGACGGTGCGGCTGTCGGCGGAGAACCACAGGTGGCTGGGCGCCTTCGGCAGCGGCACCTGCTTGACCAGCTTCTTGTCCTTGCCGTCCCACGAGTACACGTCGACGCGGTCGAGCCGCAGCGCCGCGGTGACGAACCACTTCTCGTCGGGGGAGAACGCGAGCTGGTAGGGATCGTCGATGCCGCGCAGCCGGCCGAGCACCTTGCCGCTCGACGGATCGAGGAAGTGCAGGTCGTTGCTGACCGCGTTCGCCACGATGAGCGTCTTGCCGTCGGGCATCGGGTACAGGTGATGCGGCTCCTTGCCGACGTCGACGCGGCCCACCTCCTTGAAGGTGGTCTGGTCGATCAGCGAGACGGAGGCGTCGCGCGAGTTCAGCACGATGGCGAACTGCGCGAACGCGGCGGCGGGCATCGCGAAGGCGACGGCGGACAGGACTGCGGCGGCCGCACGGCGGAGCGAGGTGTTCATGGTGTCCTTTGACTGACGGGTTCGTCCGGCACTACCTGATCGAATCCCAGACCTTCTCCAGGCGCTTGACCGACACCGGGACCGGGGTGCGGAGCTCCTGCGCGAACAACGATACGCGCAGCTCCTCGAGCAACCATCGGAAGTCCTCGAGCCGGGGATCGCGACGCCCCTTGAGCGCGGCCTGCGCACGGTTGAAATTCTGAAGCATCGGGGCGATCTCGGCCAACTTGTGGGCATCCCTCGCAGGGTCGGCGCGCAGTTTGTCCAGACGGGCGGAGGCGGCCTTCAGGTAGCGGGCCACATGCGGCAGCCGCGC
>JAIYAG010000464.1 GCA_027489195.1 Burkholderiales bacterium
GATGTACGGGTCGAGCTTGAGGAGGGTGACACGCAAGCCGCGCGATTCGAGCAGCGCGGCCATCGACGCGGCGGCGATGCCCTTCCCGAGGGAAGACACCACCCCGCCGGTGACGAAGACGAATTTGGTCATGGCGGCCAACTGGAAATGGAGAGTATAGCAACCCGCTCCGGGGTCGTCGGCGCGCGCTGGAAGATTCCGGCCGGCGGGGTGGCTTCTCGGATCGGCGTCCGGTCGGGCATGATGCGGTTCCGCCGACACTGGAACCCGATGCCCATGACCCCTCATCCGCTGCGCACGGTCCTGCACGACGAGATCCACACGCGACCGCGCCCGGCAGTCAAGGCCCCTCATGCAGTGTCGCACATCTCCCTGGTGCACTCGCACCGGGTGCCGCGGCCGGTGCCGCCCTCGCTGGTCGACTGGTGCGTGCGGCACGCGGTCGACCCGCCGGTCCCCGGCCAGAGCCACTTCGACGCCGACCTCGGACCGCTGCGGCTGAAGTGGGAGCGGCACGGCGAGTTCGACGACTACACCGTCTACTCGGCCGGCGTCGATGCCGAGGATCCGTTCGCGCGCAACCCGGCCGACGTCGTGATCGCCGACCTGCTGCAGGCGGCCGACGGCGAGATGATCGCCGCGCTGCGCATCGCGGTGGTCCACGCCGGCAGCACGCGGATCGACGAGAAGTCCGTCGCCCGCATGCTCGGCTCGCCGAACTTCGTCGGCGCGAAGATCTCCGACGGCCAGGCCTCGCTGTTCTCGAGCTTCCGGCTCGACGAGCGCGGCTTCGGCCGCTTCCTGCTGGCCGATGCGGTCACCACGCCCTCGCAGCTCGGTCGCGCGGTGCAGCGGATCATCGAGATGGAGGTCTACCGGATGATGGCGATGCTCGCCTTCCCGGAGGCCCGTCGCATCGGGGCCGAGCTCGACCGCGTCGAGCAGCGCCTGTCGGACCTGGTGGCGCGGCTCGACGTCGCGCCGGCCGCCGAGGAGCCCGAGATGCTGCACGAGGTGACCCGGCTGTCGGCGCTGCAGGAGCAGCTCGCGACCTCGGCGGCCTTTCGCTTCGGCGCGGCACGCGCCTACCGTTCGCTGGTGAGGCAGCGCGGCGAGGAGCTGCGCGAGACCCGGCTGCAGGGCCTGCAGACGCCCACCGACTTCCTGGTGCGCCGCTTCGAGCCGGCGATGGCCACCTGCGACGCGGTCGCCACACGGCTCGAATCGGTGTCCGAGCGGATCGCGCGCGCCAGCGGGCTGCTGCGCACGCGCGTCGAGATCGAGCGCGAGCGCCAGAACCAGGCGCTGCTCGAGGCGATGAACCGGCGCGCCAAGCTGCAGCTGCACCTGCAGCAGACCGTCGAGGGCCTGTCGGTCGCCGCGATCTCGTACTACGCGACCGGGCTCGCCAGCTACCTGTTCAAGGCCGCCGCCCGCAGCGGCCTGCCGATCGAGCCCGACTACGCCACCGGCATCGCGGTGGTGCCGATCGCGATCGGGGTGTGGTGGGCGATGCGCTCGATCCGGGTGCGGCTGACCCGCGAGATGCCGATCGACTGATCCCGGCGCTCAGGACAGGCCGAAGCCGTCGTCGGCCGAGATGACCGCGCCGTTGACGAAGCCCGAGTGGTCCGAGGCCAGCAGGAGCAGCAGGCCGTCGAGGTCCTCGGGACGGCCGAGCCGCTTGCGCGGCAGCATCGAGACCAGCTTGCGCCCGGGCTCGGTCTCCCAGTGGTGGTCGTTGAGCTCGGTGCGGATGTAGCCGGGGCACAGCGCGTTCACGTTGATGCCGTAGCGCGCCCACTCGAGGGCCATCGCGCGGGTCATCTGCACCACCGCAGCCTTGCTCATCGCGTAGACGCCGATCTGCGCCAGCGGCTTGAGCGCCGCCATCGACGCGATGTTGACGATCCGGGCGGCCCGCTCGGGCTCGTCCTTGGCGCGGGCGATCATCCGGCGGGCCACCGACTGCGCGACGAAGAACGCCCCGCGGGTGTTCGTGTCGAAGACGAAGTCGAAGTCCTCGGGGGTCACCTCCAGCAGCCGCTGGGTGGTGCTGACGCCCGAGTTGTTGACCAGCACGTCGATCGCGCCGGCGTGGCGCTCGGCCTCGGCCACGCCCTCCTCGATCGACGCCGCATCCGTCACGTCCATCCTCACGACGTGGGCATCGCCGCCCTCGGCCTCGATCTCGGCGCGCAGCTCCTTGAGCCGCTCCACCCGTCGCGAGGCGAGCACGACCGTGGCCCCGTGCGCGGCCAGGACCCGCGCGAAGCGCGCCCCCAGCCCGCTCGAGGCGCCGGTCACCAGCGCGGTCTTGTCGGACAGGTCGAAGCTCAGGGTATCGGGCATGCGGACGCTCCAGGAGGGCCGCGATCATCGCACGGCCGGTGACCTGTGGACGGCCCCGCCGGCCGCGGCCCGGCGGCCGAGTGCCGCCGCCGGCCGGCCCGGCGCGCCGCCCCGGTTTGCGCACCCGTGGCGCCTCGGCGAAAATCACGGGCTGCAGACAGGACGGGACATGGACATTCAACGCGATTCGATGGAGTTCGACGTGCTCGTCGTCGGGGGCGGGCCCGCGGGCCTGGCCGCGGCGATCCGCCTCAAGCAGCTGGCCGCCGAGGGCGGACGCGAGCTGGCGGTGTGCGTGATCGAGAAGGGCTCCGAGATCGGGGCGCACACGCTGTCGGGCGCCGTGATCGACCCGCGCGCGCTGACCGAGCTCATCCCCGACTGGAAGGCGCAGGGCGCCCCCCTCGAGACCGAGGTCACGCACGACGAGGTGATGTTCCTCACCGCCACGAAGGCCATCCACACGCCGCAGTGGGCGATCCCCGCGGGCCTGAAGAACCACGGCAACTACATCGCGAGCCTGGGCAACGTCGTGAAGTGGCTCGGCCAGCAGGCCGAGGCGCTGGGCGTCGAGATCTATCCCGGGTTCGCCGCCGCCGAGATCCTGTACACCGAGTCCGGCGCCGTGCGCGGCGTGGCCACCGGCAACATGGGCGTGGGCCGCGACGGCGAGCCCACCGATGCGTTCCAGCCCGGGATGGAGCTGCTCGCGAAGTACACGCTCTTCGCGGAGGGCTCGCGCGGTCACCTGGGCAAGCAGCTGATCGCCCGCTACGCGCTCGACCGCGACAGCGACCCGCAGAGCTACGGCATCGGCATCAAGGAGCTGTGGGAGATCGAGCCGTCGAAGCACCGCAAGGGCCTCGTCGTGCACACCGCGGGCTGGCCGCTCGACAACGACACCTACGGCGGCTCCTTCCTCTACCACTTCGGCGAGAACAAGGTCTCGGTCGGCTTCGTCGTGGGGCTCGCGTACCAGAACCCCTGGCTGTCGCCGTTCGAGGAGTTCCAGCGCTACAAGACGCATCCGGCGATCCGCTCGACCTTCGAGGGCGGCAAGCGGCTGTCCTACGGCGCGCGCGCGATCACCGCCGGCGGCATCATGTCGCTGCCCAAGACGGTGTTCCCGGGCGGCGCGCTGATCGGCTGCGACGCCGGCTTCCTGAACGCCTCGCGGATCAAGGGCAGCCACGCCGCGATCAAGACCGGCATGCTCGCCGCCGAAGCGGCCTTCGAGGCGCTGGGGGCCGGCCGCAGCGCCGACGAGCTCGTCGCCTACCCGCAGGCCTTTCGCGCGTCGTGGCTCTACGACGAGCTCTGGCAGGCGCGCAACTTCAAGCAGTGGATGTCCAAGGGGCTGGTGGTCGGCACGATCGGCGTCGGCATCGAGCAGGTGGTGCTGGGCGGCAAGGTGCCCTGGACGCTGCATCACAAGCACGCCGACCACGAGTGCCTGCGGCCCGCCTCGGCGTTCACCCCGATCACCTATCCGAAGCCAGACGGCAAGATCACCTTCGACAAGCTGTCCTCGGTGTTCATCTCGAACACGAACCACGAGGAGAACCAGCCGGCCCACCTCACGCTCAAGGACCCGAGCGTGCCGGTGAAGGTCAACCTCGCGATCTTCGGCGGGCCCGAGCAGCGCTACTGCCCCGCCGGCGTCTACGAGTACGTCAAGACCGACGACGGCGCCGACCGGCTGCAGATCAACGCGCAGAACTGCGTGCACTGCAAGACCTGCGACATCAAGGCCCCGACCCAGACCATCGTCTGGGTCGTGCCAGAGGGCGGCGGCGGACCGAACTACCCGGGGATGTGAGCGTGGCCGCGCCACGCCGGGCCCTGATCGCCGGGGCCACCGGGCTGGTCGGCGCACGCCTGCTGGCACGGCTGCTCGAGGCGCCCGCGTATGGCGAGGTGCATGCGCTGGTGCGCCGGCCGCTGCCCGCCGGCGCCTCGGGCGCGACGCGCGTCGTCGAGCACCTCGTCGACTTCACCGCGCTCGGGCGCAACGCCGGCATCCCGGCGTGCGACGACCTGTACGTGTGCCTGGGCACCACCCTGAAGGCCGCCGGTTCGCAGGAGGCCTTCCGCCGGGTCGATTTCGATGCGGTGGTGGGCGTGGCACGGCTGGCGCGCCGGCACGGCGCGACCCGCTGCGTGGTGGTGTCGGCGCTGGGCGCGGACCCCGCCTCCCGGGTCTTCTACAACCGCGTCAAGGGCGAGGCCGAGGCCGAGCTCGCACGTCTGGACTACGCATCGCTCACCGTGCTGCGCCCGTCGCTGCTCGACGGCGATCGCATCGAGTCGCGCCCCGGCGAGCGCGTCACGCTCGCGCTGACGCGGCCGCTCGCGCGCTGGATCCCGGCACGCTGGCGGCCGGTGAGCGCCGACGCGGTGGCCCGCTGCATGCTCGATGCGGGCCTGCGCGGCGAGCCCGGGCTGCGCGTCGTCGAGTCCGACCGCATCCAGACCTTCGCCGGTTGATGCGCTGCGGCAATCGGCGGTAGCATCCGCCCCCGGGGCCGCAGCCGGTGCCCCGCCCTCCCGCCGGCCCGCTGCCGGCCGACCGTCCGAAAGGAACCCCCTCAGATGAGCAAGCTGTATCCGAGCGCGGCTGCGGCCCTCGCCGACATCGTCCGCGACGGCCAGACGATCGCCGTCGGCGGCTTCGGCCTGTGCGGCATCCCCGAGGTGCTGATCGCCGCGCTGCGCGACTCGGGCGTCAAGGGCCTGACCTGCATCTCGAACAACGCCGGCGTCGACGGCTTCGGCCTCGGCCAGCTGCTCGCGACCCGCCAGGTCCGCAAGATGATCGCGAGCTACGTAGGCGAGAACAAGGAGTTCGAGCGGCAGTACCTGGCCGGCGAGCTCGAGCTCGAGTTCACGCCCCAGGGCACGCTCGCCGAGAAGCTGCGCGCCGGTGGCGCGGGCATCCCGGCCTTCTTCACCAAGACGGGCGTGGGCACGCTGGTGGCCGAGGGCAAGGAGACGCGCGAATTCGACGGCCACACCTA
>JAIYAG010000484.1 GCA_027489195.1 Burkholderiales bacterium
CCACCGCGCCGGTGCGCCAGCCGCGCCCGTCGATCACCTGCTCGTTGGCGAGCACGGTCTGGTCGACCGGATCCCAGTTGACGACCTGCGTCTTGCGGTAGGCGATGCCGCGCTCGAGCATGCGCAGGAAGAGCCACTGGTTCCACCTGTAGTACGCCGGGTCGCAGGCCGCGATCTCGCGCGACCAGTCGATCGCCAGCCCCATCGCCTTCATCTGCTTCTTCATGTAGGCGATGTTGTCGTAGGTCCACTTCGCGGGCGCGACCTTGTTCTTCATCGCCGCGTTCTCGGCGGGCAGCTCGAACGCATCCCAGCCCATCGGCATCAGCACGTTCCAGCCGTTCATCCGCAGGTGGCGGTACTGGACGTCGTTGATCGTGTAGTTGCGCACGTGCCCCATGTGCAGCTTGCCCGAGGGGTAGGGCAGCATCGAACAGGCGTAGTACTTGCCCTTCGGGAAGCGCGGGTCGTGCTCGACGGCGCGGTAGGCGTCGATCGCGGTCCAGTGCTGCTGGGCGGCGGATTCGACGTCGGCGGGGAGGTAGCGTTCTTGCATGCGGGGGTCGCTGGAGGGCATCGCCGGGGAATCCGCCATTATAGCGGCGCGGCCCGTGGCGCCGCGAGCGAATCGGGCACTTAATCAAGCACTTAGGTGACTCCGGTGGCCTGTCGCGGCGTGTTCCGGACCGGCGGGGCCGCTGCTACACTCGCGCGGATGCAGACCCACCGGCTCAATCCGCTCGACGCATCCTGGCTGCTCGTCGAGTCGCGCGACACCCCGATGCACATCGCGGGCCTGATGCCGTTCTCGCTGCCCGAGGATGCGGGGCCGGGGTTCCTGCAGGAGCTGATGGCCGACCTGCGCACGCCGCGCGGCGTGGTCGCGCCGTGGAACTACTGCCTGCAGCGACCGGGCCTGCGCCATCCGATGCCGTGCTGGGCCGAGGGCGAGGTCGACCTCGAGTACCACGTGCGGCACTCGGCGCTGCCGGGGCCGGGCGGCGAGCGCGAGCTCGGGCAGCTGGTCGCCCGGCTGCACAGCCAGCCGCTGGACCTCGGTCGCCCACCCTGGGAGTTCCACCTGATCGAGGGCCTCGCCGGCCGGCGTTTCGCGATCTACGTGAAGATGCACCACTCGCTGATCGACGGCATCAGCGGCGTGCGGCTGCTGATGCGCTCGATGGCCGAGAACGCGGCCGACAGCCTCGGGCTGCCGCCGTTCTGGGCGCCGGATGCGGTGCGCCGGCCGCAGCGGCGCGCCAAGGCTGCGGCGGTGGCGCCGAGCTTCGATGCGCTGCTCGGCACGCTGCGCGAGGGGATCGGCGCGCAGGCACGTTCGGTCCCGAAGGTCGCGGGGGCGTTCGCGGCGATGGCGCGGGCCGCCGTCGGCGGCGCCGAGGCGATGACACTGCCCTTCGAGGCGCCGCGCTCGAGCCTGAACGGGCGCGTGCGCGGCCAGCGCCGCGTGGCCACGCTGCAGGTGCCGATCCCGCGGCTGCGCGCGATCGCGCAGGGCGCTGGCTGCACGCTCAACGACGTGGTGCTGTCGGTCTGCGGCGGGGCGCTGCGCCGCTTCCTGGTGGAGGACGGCACGCTGCCGGGTCGGCCGCTGACCGCCGGCGTGCCGGTATCGGTGCGGCCGGCCGACGACGAGGGCACCGGCAACGCGATCACCTTCATCGTCGCCTCGATGGCCACCGACGTCGACGGCGCGCGCGAGCGTCTCGCGGCCGTGGTCGCGTCGACGAAGCTCGCCAAGGCGCATGCGCAGACCCTGCCGCGCGACGCGATGACGCCGTACACCATGCTGCTGATGGCGCCGAGCATGGTGTCGATGCTCACGCCGCTCGGCGGCCGGGTGCGGCCGATGTTCAACGTCACCGTCTCGAACGTGCCCGGCCCCGACGTGCCGCTGTACTTCCGCGGCGCGCGCCTCGAGGCGATCTATCCGATCTCGCTGATCTCGCACGGCATGGCGCTGAACATCACCTGCGAGAGCTATGCCGGGACGCTGAACTTCGCGTTCGTCGGCTGCCGCGATGCCATCCCGCACCTGCAGAAGCTGGCGGTGCACGCGGGCGACGAGCTCGATGCGCTGGAGGCGGCCGTGATGGGGGTGCCGGCCGAGGGGGCTGGGAAGCGTGCGGCGCCGAGCGCGGCGTCGCGGGCAACGCCCGGCGCGGCACGGAAACCGGCTGCAGCGAAGCGGCCGGCTGCAGCGAAACGAGCCGTCGCTGCGGACAGCCCCGCCGAAGCGACGCGCTCGCCGCGCAAGCGCAGGACGGCCTAGCGCCCCGCGGCCCGGTGCCGCGAGGCCGCCGGCCTCAGACGTACGCCTTGTACTTCTCCAGGTGCCGCACCGGCTTGGACAGCGCATCCCGCCGGAACGGATCGCCGAGCTCGGCGGTGACCATCATCTCGAGCACCGTCGTGCGGCCCTCGCGCTGCGCCTGCACGGCCGCGGTGAGCGCGGCCCCGACGTCGGACACCTTGTCGACCACGACGCCGTCTGCGCCCATCGAGCGCGCCACCGCCGCCCAGCTCGGCTGGCGGTCCAGGTTCACGCCGAGGAAGCGGTTGTCGTAGAAGTCGACGTGGTTCTTCTTCTCGGCGCCC
>JAIYAG010000348.1 GCA_027489195.1 Burkholderiales bacterium
CAGCAGCTCGAGCGCGAACGCGACCAGCGCGTCGGCGTCGTGGCGGGGCGGCGGCGCGCCCGCCGCCTCGGTGGGCGCGGCCATCAGTAGACCGCCCGGCCGCCGGACAGGTCGAAGACCGCGCCGGTGGAGAACGAGCAGTCCTCGCTGGCCAGCCAGGCCACCATCGCCGCGATCTCCTCGACGCCGCCGAAGCGCGCCATCGGGATCTTCGACAGCATGAAGTCGATGTGCTGCTGCGTGATCTGGTCGAAGATCGCCGTCCTGACCGCGGCCGGCGTGATGCAGTTGACACGGATCCCGGTCTTCGCGAGTTCCTTGCCGAGCGACTTGGTCAGGCCGATCACCGCGGCCTTCGAGGCCGAGTAGGCCGAGGCGTTCGGGTTGCCCTCCTTGCCGGCGATCGAGGCGATGTTGACGATGCGGCCGTAGTCGCGCGCCAGCATCGTCCTCACCACCGCACGGTTGCACAGGAACGTGCCGTGCAGGTTCACGTCGAAGACCCGTCGCCAGGCGTCGGCCGGATACTCGGCGACGGTCGCGTTCGGTCCGGCGATGCCGGCGCTGCAGACCAGGACGTCGATGCGGCCGAACGCGGCCGAGGTCGCGTCGGTCGCGGCCTGCACCGAGGCCTCGTCGGCGACGTCGGCCGCGAGGCCGAGGTGGCCGGCGCCCAGCGAGGCTGCCGCGGCGGTGGCGGCCGCCTCGTTCACGTCCCAGATCGCGACGCGCGCCCCGCTCGCGGCGAAGCGCTGCGCGACGGCCAGGCCGATGCCGGCGGCGCCGCCGGTGACGACCGCGCAGCGGTCCTTCAGGTCGATGTGGTTCATCGCGGCCGCCTCAGTCGTGCGGCGCGTAGGCGCGGTCGGCGAGCTCGGCGAGATCCACGCCGATGTAGTCGTCCGGATCGAGACTCAGCGCGTCGTCTCCGTGCTCCTCGCGCGTGCCGTCCCATTCGGCGATCGCATCGTCGATCGCCTCTTCGGTGCCGCGCTGCTCGATCTGCTGCAGCAGCCGGTCGGCGAGTTCGGGGGCGAGCCGCCAGACCTTGCGCACCTCGTGCGGCGACTGCGCCGAATCGAGGGTGCCGCCGAGCAGCACGAAGGGCGTGAACGCCGGCTCGCCGCGCTCGGCGAGGACCTCGTCGGTCTGCGACTCGATCTGCCGCAGGGCTGCCATCGTGTCGCGGTCGTTCGGCGGCGAGTCCCAGCCGGTCAGGTGCAGCCAGGCATCGAAGTCCTGGCTGTAGTGGAGCATCGCGATGAAGGTGCTGGCCATGTCGGTGTACTCCGGTGCGCGCTGCGGCGCGTTCGAGGCCGACAGTATGACGCGCCCGGCTATCGACCCCACCCGCGGCCCCGCCCGCGCGCAGGCGCGGTGCGGGGTTCGGCACGGGGCGTGCTCGGCCTCAGGCCCCCGCCATCGGCGGATAGTCCACGTACCCCGCTTCGCCCTGCGTGTAGAAGGTCGAGCGGTCGTACGGGGTCAGCGCGGCGCCGACCCGCAGGCGCGCGGGCAGGTCGGGGTTCGAGATGAAGAGCCGGCCGAACGCGATTGCGTCGGCATGACCGTCGGCGACCATCCGCGCGGCGCTGTCGCCCTTGAAGTTGCCGGCGGCGATCAGCACGCCGCGCCAGTCCGGCCGGAACAGTTCGGCAGCCGAGGGCACGCCGGCATGATCGACCTCGGCCTGCCCCGCGCCGCTCGCCCGCGGCTCGATCAGGTGCAGGTAGCCCAGGTCCATCGCGTCGAGCGCGCGGATGACGTGCCGGTAGAGCGGCAGCGGATCGGCCTCGCCGCTGCCGTTGGCCACGCCGTACGGCGACAGCCGCACGCCGACGCGCCCCGCCCCGCAGGCCGCGGCCACCGCCTGCGTCACCTCGAGCAGCAGCCGCGCGCGGTGCTCGATCGAGCCGCCGTAGGCATCCTCGCGCAGGTTGGTGCGCGACTGCAGGAACTGCTCGAGCAGGTAGCCGTTGGCGCCGTGGATCTCCACGCCGTCGAAGCCGGCGGCCATCGCGTTGCGGGCGGCGCGCGCGTAGGTCTCGACCAGCCCGGGGATCTCGTCGGTGCGCAGCGGCCGCGGCACCTCGAAGGGCGCGCTGCCACCGGAGGCGGTGCGCACCGAGCCGGAGGCGGGCACCGCCGAGGCGGCGACCGGCGGGCCGCCATCGGCCTGGTACGACGAGTGCGACAGCCGACCGACGTGCCAGAGCTGCAGGACCACGAGGCCGCCCTTGGCATGGATCGCGTCGACCACGCCGCGCCAGCCCTCGACCTGCTCAGGCGTATGGATGCCGGGCGTGCTCGGGGCGAGCCGCCCGCCGGGATCGACCTGTGAGGCCTCGGCGATGATCAGCCCGCCGGGCGTGGCGCGCTGTGCGTAGTAGCGGGCGTTCAGTGCGGTCGGCACGCAGTCGGGCACGCTCGCCCGCATCCGCGTGAGCGGCGCCATCACCACGCGGTGCGACAGTGCGAGGGGCCCGATGCGAAGGGAGCTGAACAGGGCGTCTGTGGACATGGGATCGGGTTCCGGGAAACGGCGGAGGATCGGACGGCTCGCGAAGCTCAGGCGGGCGCGGGCCGGCCGGCGAGCAGGCGCGTGACCTCGTAGGTCATCACCGGCTCGCGGCGCTGGTTGAAGACGTCGACGCGCGAGCCGACGACGGCGCGGCCGCTCTTCGACGTGGGGCGCACCGACAGGATCTCGACCTCGGCCTCGATCGTGTCGCCGACCAGCACCGGTGCGAGGATGCGCTTGTGCAGATCGAGCGACGCGAGGCCGGTGCCCTGGATCATCGTCTGCAGCAGGAAGCCCTCGATCAGCGAATACGTCAGCACGGCGGGCACCGGGCGGCCGGCGATCGCGCCGCCTTCGTGATGGGCGTCGATGAAGATCGCCTCGAGCATGCCGGTCACGCCGATGAAGCCCACCAGGTCGGCTTCGGTGACGGTGCGCCGGAAGGTGCGCATGCGCTGGCCGACCGTCAGGTCCTGCCAGAAGAAGCCCTGGCCGAGGCGTGGCAGCTCGGCGCCGGCGGGCGCGGGTCGGTCGGTCATGGGGGTCTCCTTGCGCGGGGTGATCGGACGCCCCCCGGATCGGTCGGATTCTGGATCGGCGCGGCGCGCGGCGCGCGCGCAGGGGCTCAATTACGGACCGGTGGCTTCGGCCAGCCGCGCTGCGACAGCACCTCGTCGGTGTGCTGTCCGAGCCGCGGCGCCGGCGTGCGCATCCGCCCCGGCGTGTCGGCGAGCTTGGGCACGATGCCCGGCACCTTGAGCGGGCGGCCCTCGACGTCGTGGGTCTGCACGATCATGTCGCGGGCGAGGTACTGCGGGTCGGCCGCGATGTCGGCCACCGAGTAGATGCGCCCGACCGGCACGCCCGCCGCCTCGAGCGTGGCGATCGCCTCGCCGATCGGACGGGCCGAGGTCCAGTCCCGGATCGCGGCATCGA
>JAIYAG010000410.1 GCA_027489195.1 Burkholderiales bacterium
CTGCACGCCGCGCTTGCTGCCCAGCAGCTCGTGCCACTCGTCGACGACCACCATCGCGACGCGCCCGAGCCGCTCCGGGCTGTCGGCGCGCGACAGCATCAGCGACAGGCTCTCGGGCGTGGTGACCAGCGCGTCGGGCAGCACGCGGTCCTGGCGCGCACGCTCGGCCGAGGCGGTGTCGCCGGTGCGCAGGCCCACCCGCCAGGCGAGGCCGAGGCCGGGGGGCGGCTCGGCGAGTGCGCGCGCGGTGTCGGAGGCGAGCGCGCGCATCGGGGTGATCCAGAGGACCTTCAGGCCGGTGTGGGACCAGCGTTGCGGGGGCGCGGCGGCTTCAGCGCGCTCCGCGAGCGCGGCCGACAGCGCGGCGAACCAGACCGCATAGGTCTTGCCGGCACCGGTGGTCGCGTGCAGCAGGCCGGACTCGCCGCGTGCGGTCGCCTCCCAGACCTCGCGCTGAAAGGCGAAGGCGGACCAGCCGCGTCGCGCGAACCAGCCGTCGACGTCGACCGGTTCGATCGGCGCCACCGGCGCGACCGCCCGGACCTTCGCCGGCGCCTTGCGCGTCGCGACGCCCGCATCGTCGCCCGCGTCGGGCGAGCCGGTGGCGGGGCTGCGGCGCGGGATCGGTCGGGGACGCGGGAAGGCGGGCATGGCGTGATCGTAGCCCCACGCGGATCGCCCCCTTCGCCGCACGGGCCGGCCGCGCCCTGCCGCCAGCGGGCCGGGCCGGCGCGACGCGGTCCCTAGGTCGCGGACTCGACGCGCCGATCGGGCTGCACGACCGGGCGGGACGCCACGCCGGTCGTGTCGGCACGCGTCCGCGCAGCGGGGATGCGTGTGCCTCGGTCGGCCCGCGGCACGGCACGGGTCACCCGTTCGCCGTTCACCGTGAGTGCGCCGTCCGGTGCGATCTGGATCCAGATCGACTCCCGCCCGATCATCCAGTGGACGAGCATGCGCCCGTCTGCCGCGAGCGCGGATTCGGGCAACGGATCGTCTCGGTTCATGGCCTGCTCCATGGACGCGGCATGCTTGGCCGCATCACGGAGCATGGGGCCGCGACATGACACGGACATGGCTCGCGGCGCGCTTCGCTCCGAGACGCGCGTAGGCCGGCGCCGCGCCGACCCGGTTCAGGCGCCGACGATCCAGCCCTCGATGCGGTCCACGCGCGCCGGCAGCCCGTAGTTCGCATCGCGCCGCGCATGCGCCCACGCTGCCTGCACCAGGCACAGCACCGCATCGAGCCGGTCCGCGCCGGGCTCGTCCACGCAGGCCTCGCGCCAGGCACCGAAGTCGACACGGACCCCGAACGGCGGCGCGCCGGCCTCGATCGCCGCGACCAGCCGCTCGCGGGCCGCGCGCCGCGGCGCGTCGTCACGATGCTTCGGGTCGTCGCTCTTGTAGGACGCGCGCCCCAGCACCGCGCGCGCGGGCAGCCCCGGATAGCCCTCGAGCGCGATGCGGTCGGGGTCGGTGCCGCGCTCGTGCAGCCCGGGCAGCGTGACGCCGGCCGCCAGCAGGCGCGGCGCGCCCGCGTGCAGCATCAGCGCGACCGGCGGATTCACCCACTTCATCGACGCACTGCTGCCGGCGGTGGCATCGCAGGCGCGGTGCGCGAACTTCGAGCCCGCCGGGCGCGCGTCGCACCACGCGCGGCAGCGTGCGATCAGCTCGGGGCGCGACAGCGCCGCCACCTCGGCGGTGATCGCGGCCCACGCGTCCTCGCCGTCGAGCGGCCAGCCCTGCGCGGCGACGAATTCGCGCGCCAGCGCGAACGGGAAGTCGAACGCGGCGAGCCAGGGGCCGGGTTCGCGCAGCCAGCCCTCCCAGGCCTCGAACGATTCGAAGGCGACGAGCCGCTCGAGGACGATGCGCGGCAACGCCGGCCCGCTCAGGCCCGGACCCTGGCGCTCACCCTCGAGCTGGCCCGCGAGCGTCGCCACGCGCCCGAGCGCGACCGTGATCGGCTTGCGCGGACGCGGTGCGCTGGTGAAGTCGACGCCGGCGAGCCGCACCCGGCCGGACTCGTCGAGCGGCCCCTCGCCGGACACGCTGCGCGTCATCCGTTCGTCGCGCTCGTCAGACCGCCGGCGTGCGGTACAGCACCTCGCCCTTCACGCGGATCTCGACGTCGAGCAGGTAGCGTCGCACCGCGTCCGCATCGATCTCGATGCCCAGCCCCGGCGCGTCGGGCGCGGCGACGCTGCCGTCGGCGGCGCGCTCCAGGCGGTTCGCGGTCAGCTCGACCGCCAGCGGCTTGGGCTCGGCCGGGTACTCGCAGATCGCGTCCGGCGCGTGACCGGCATAAGGCTGCAGCGACGCCGACAGCGCCAGATGCGTGGTGAAGGTGTGGTTCACGTAGGTCACGCCGCGCGCCGCCGCCAGGTCGGCCACCTGCCTGGCCGGCCCGATGCCGCCGATGCGCCCGCAGTCGATCTGCACGAAGCCCACGCGCCCGAAGTCCATCAGGTGACGCGCCATCGCGACGTCGTGCGCGCCCTCGCCGCCGGCGGTGCGCACCGACGAGCCGCGCGCGGCCAGCGCCGCGTACGCCTCGTAGGCCGAGGCGGCGAACGGCTCCTCGAGCCAGGTCGCACCGGCCGCCTCGAGCGCCGGCAGCCGCTCGGCCGCGCGCCCGACGTCCTCGCCGAAGATCTGCCCGACGTCGACCAGCAGCACGCCGTCGGCGCCCAGCCCCTCGCGTGCGGCGACGAAGTGGTCCGCGTCGAGCGCGGCCGCGCCGCGACCGATCGGTCCCCAGCCGAACTTCGCGGCACGGAAGCCCCGGCCGCGCGCGGCACGTGCCCGCTCGAGCGTGTGCTGCGGCGTGTCGCCGAACAGCACCGAGGCGTAGGGCGTGCGCCGGTTCGAGGCCGAGTACCCGAGCAGCCGCCACACCGGCTCGCCGCGCGCCTGCCCGAGCAGGTCCCAGAGCGCCATCTCGACGCCCGACCAGGTGTGCGCGGCCTGCAGCAGGTCCATGCTGTCGTAGGCGACGTCGGCGGCCATCCGCGCGATGTCCGCGGGACCGTCGAGCGTGCGTCCGAGCACCGACGCGCCGACCGGGCGACACACGCCGTGCGACATCGGGCAGACGAAGGCGGCAATGGAGGGCAGCGGCGCCGCCTCGCACTCGCCGTGTCCGGTGAAGCCACCGCCCCGCACGCGCACCAGCAGCGCATCCTGGCTGCCGTCGGCCTCGGTGGTCACCACCGGCATCGACAGGTAGAAGAACTCGACCGATTCGATCCTCATGCCCGGCTGCCCCCGGCTCACTCGGCCTTCACGCCGGACTCCTTCACCACCTTGCCCCAGCGCGCGTAGTCCTCGCGCACGAAGGCCGCGAACTGCTCGGACGTGCCGCCGCCCGGCGCGATGCCCTGCGCGGCGAGCTTCTCGCGCACGTCCGGCGCCTGCAGCACCTTGTTCACCTCGGCGTTGAGCTTCGCGATGATGTCCGGCGGTGTGCCGACCGGCGCGAACAGGCCCAGCCAGATGCTGACGTCGACGCCCTTGAGCCCGGCCTCCTCGATCGTCTGCGTGTCGGGCAGCACCGGCGAGCGGCGCCCGGTGGTGACCGCGACCGGCCGCAGCTTGCCGCCCTTGATCTGCGGCAGCACCGAGCCGCTCGAGAGGATCGCGACATCGACCGATCCGCCGATCACGTCGGTGATCGCGGGCGCGGCGCCCTTGTAGTGGACCTGCGTGAGCTTCATGCCGGTCGCCTGGCGCAGCTGCTCGCCGAACAGGTGGCCGAGGCTGCCGTTGCCCGCCGTCGCCCAGGTGATGCCGTTGCCGGTCTTGCCGGCGGCGATCAGCTCGGCGGGGCCGGTGATCTTCGAGCCGATGGCCGCGGCGATCACCATCGGCGCGACCGAGACCTGCACGATCGGCGCGAAGCTCTTGACCGAGTCGTAGCCGACATTGGGATACAGCCACGGCCCGAGCATCATGTTGTCCGACTGGCCCATCACGATGGTGTAGCCGTCGGGCGCGGCCTTGGAGGTCTGCTCGATCGCGATGTTGCCGGCCGCGCCGGGCTTGTTCTCGAGCACGACCTGCCAGCCGAGCGACTCGGCGAGCTTGTTGCCGACGGTGCGCGACACGAAGTCGGTGCCGCCGCCGGGCGTGAACGGGATCACCAGCCGGATCGGCTTGCTCGGGTAGGCCTGCGCGGCCGCGCCGCCGGCCGCCGCCGCGAGCGCGAGGCCGGCGAGGCACCTGAGGGACTGTCGTTTCGTCATCGTGGGTCTCCGGAATCGAGCATACCCGATGCCTCGTCGCCGGCGCCCGGCGCAGGGCCGGCGGCGGAATCGTCGCCGGGGCGGCCCGGCACGCCGCCCAGCATCGCCCGCAGCACGTCGATCGAGTCGGCCTCTCCGACCGGCTTGTCGGTCCGCCAGCGCAGCATCCGCGGGAAGCGTACGGCGATGCCCGACTTGTGGCGCGGCGAGCGCGCGATGCCCTCGAAGCCCAACTCGAAGACCAGCGTGGGCGTGACGCTCCTCACCGGGCCGAACTTCTCGACGGTGGTGCGCCGGATCACCGCGTCGACGCCGCGGATCTCCGCGTCGGTGAGGCCCGAGTAGGCCTTGGCGAACGGCAGCAGCACGCGCGGCCCTGCGTCGGCCCGATCGGCCCGATCGGCCGGATCGGCAGGCCGGTCCCAGACCGCGAAGGTGTAGTCGGTGTACAGGCTCGCGCGCCGGCCGTGGCCGCGCTGCGCGTAGACCAGCACCGCATCGACGGTGAACGGATCGATCTTCCACTTCCACCAGTCGCCGCCGCCCTCGGCCTTCGTGCGGCCGATGCCGTAGGCCGCGCTCGCACGCTTGAGCATGAAGCCCTCGACGCGGCGCTCGCGCGAGGTCTCGCGCAGGGCCGAGAGCGCCGGCCAGTCGGCGGCCTCGACGCGCGGCGAGACCATCAGGCCCGGCACCGCGGCACGCGCGACGATCGCCTCGAGCGCCGCGCGCCGCTCGGCCTGGGGCCGGCCGCGCCAGTCCTCGCCGTCCCGCTCGAGCAGGTCGTAGGCGACGAAGGCGGTGGGCGAGTCGCGCAGCACCGCCGCGGTCAGCGTCTTGCGCGTCACCCGCTTCTGCAGCGCCGAGAACGGCAGCGGGCACTGCGCGGCGGCGTCCCAGGCGAGCACCTCGCCGTCGAGCACCAGGCCCGCGTCGCCGGGGTCCGCCGCGCCGGCCAGCGCACGTCCGGCGCGCTCGATCTCGGGGAAGCGCTCGGTCACCAGTTCCTCGCCGCGCGACCACAGCCAGCAGCCGCCGGCGCGCAGCACGAGCTGCGCGCGGATGCCGTCCCACTTCCACTCGACCAGCCAGTCCGCGGGCGCGCCGAGCGTCGCCGGATCGGCCTGCAGCGGATGCGCCAGGAAGAACGGGTACGGATGGCCGGCCAGTGCCGGGTCGGTGGGCGCCGACGGGTCGGCGGGCGCCACCAGCGCGAGGAAGCGGGCGGCGTCGGGCGCGGTGCGCGCATCGGTCCAGCCGATCATCCGCTGCGCGAGCAGCTTCTCGTCGAGCCCCGAGACCCGCGCGATCGCGCGCAGCACCAGCAGCCGCGACACGCCGACCCGAAAGCCCCCGGTGATGAGCTTGGACAGCACGAAGCGCCCGTTCCAGTCGAGACCCGCCCACCAGCGGCGCAGCGTCGCGCGGGCATGTTCGGGGTCGGCGCCCCGCAGCGAGGGCAGGCGCTCGCCCATCCAGACGGACAGCCCGACGTCCTCGTCGGCGGGCGCCTCGGGCAGCAGGTGCGCGATCGTCTCGGCGAGGTCGCCCACCGCCTGGTAGCTCTCCTCGAACAGCCAGTCGGGCAGCCCGGCGGCCTCCTGCGCGGCCTCGCGCATCAGCCGCGAGGGCACGGCCTGGCGCGGCTTGCCGCCGGCCAGCACGTAGACCGCCCAGGCCGCATCGGCGGGCGCCGCGCGCCGCAGGTAGCGCTCGAGCGCGTCGACCTTGTGCAGCGTGGAGGTCGACGCGTCGAGCTCGGTGTACAGCTCGGCGAAGGCCTTCACGGGGCGGCCTCGTCGGCGCCGGCCGCCGTGGCGTCCGGGCCGCGGGCTGCGCTCCCGCCCGCCTCGGCGGGGGCCGCCCCGCCCGGCCCCGCATCGCCGTCGCCCTCCTCCCCGCCGAACTCGGTCTCGAACGACTGCGCGTCCAGCCCCTGCGACTCGAGCCAGCGCACCATGACCGGCACGTAGCCATGGGTGACGAACACCCGCTCGGCGCCGCTCGCGCCGATCGCCGCGTGCAGCCCCGGCCAGTCGGCATGGTCCGACAGCACGAAGCCGCGGTCGACCGCGCGCCGCCGGCGTGCACCGCGCACCGCCATCCAGCCGCTGGCGAACGCGTCGCTCGGGTCGGGGAAGCGGCGCATCCAGGTCGAGCCGCCGGCCGAGGGCGGCGCCAGCACCAGCGCGCCGGCGAGCGAGCGCCGGTCGGCGACCTCGCTGACCAGCGAGGTCGGCGGCAGCGCCACGCCCGCTGCGCGGTAGGCGCGGTTCAGCGGCTCGACCGCGCCGTGGCAGACGATCGGCCCGATCGACGCGTCGACCCCGGCGAGGATGCGCTGCGCCTTGCCGAAGGCGTAGCAGAACAGCACGCTCGCGCGTCCTGCGGCCGCGTTCGCGCGCCACCACGCGTCGATGCCGGCGAAGGTCTCGCGCGCCGGCGCCCACCGGTAGATCGGCAGCCCGAAGGTCGACTCGGTGACGAAGGTGTGGCAGCGCACCGGCTCGAAGGGCGCGCAGGTCGGATCGGGCTCGACCTTGTAGTCGCCGCTCACCACCCAGACCTCGCCCCGGTGCTCGAGGCGGACCTGCGCCGAGCCCAGCACGTGGCCGGCCGGGAACAGCGACACGCGCACGCCGTTCACCTCGACCGCCTCGCCGTAGCCGAGCGCCTGCAGCGCGATGCCGGCGCCCAGCCGCGCCCGCAGCACGCCCTCGGCGGGCGCGGCCGCGAGGTAGGCGCCGTGGCCGGGGCGCGCATGGTCGGCGTGCGCGTGCGTGATCACCGCACGCGCCACCGGCCGCCACGGGTCGACGAAGAAGTCGCCGGCCTCGCAGTACAGCCCTTCCGGCCGACGCTCGAGCAGCGGCCGGGATGCGGCGGCCACCGGCTCAGCCTCCGTGCGCGCGCGCGGCGCGCCGCAGGTCGTCGACCACCGGCACCACCGCGAGCAGCACCAGCACGATCGCCAGCGGCACCGTCGACACGTAGCCGGCGAGCTTGAAGCCGAACGCGCCGGCGATCGCCCCGCCGAGGAAGGCGGCGAGCAGCCCCCCCAGCACGGCGATCCGGTCGCGGTCGGCCCGCACGAAGCGGGACGCGTCGCGGTCCCGGTTCCAGTACAGCAGCCGGCCCAGCTCGATGCCGAGGTCGGTCACCGTGCCGGTCAGGTGCGTGGTGCGCACCACCCCGCCCGAGAGCTTCGTCACCAGCGCGTTCTGCAGGCCCATCACGAAGCACAGCAGCACGATCGTGAACGGCAGCAGCAGCCCCTCGAAGGTGGCCAGGCGCGCGCCCATCAGCCCGAACAGCAGGATCAGCGCCGCCTCGAGCATCAGCGGCAGCGCGTATTCGCTCGCCATCCGGCGGCGCCGCGCGAAGTTCACCAGCAGCGCGCAGGTCATCGCGCCGAACAGGAACGCGAGCACCCCGACCGCCGCGTCGACCACGAGCGCGAACTCGCCGAGCGCCAGGTTGTCGGCCAGCGACGAGACCATGCCCGTCACGTGCGAGGTGTACTGCCGGACCGCGAGGAAGCCGCCGGCGTTGATCGCGCCCGCCACGAAGGCCAGCGCGAAGCCGAGCTGGCGGTTCGCCTGGATGCTGCGGTCGCGACCGGTGAGGAAGCGTGCGTAGTTCGCCGGCATGTCGGTCCGAAGATACCCCTAGTACCGCTGCCGGTGCCCGGACACCATCACGCCCAGCCGCAGCATCAGCGTCGCGAACCCGCCGGCCAGGCGCCGCGTCCACGGCCTGCGGGCATGCTCCTCGGGCCGCACCGCCCGACCGCCCTCGGCCATCGACGCCAGCAGCCGCTCGCGAAGCGTCGCCGCGAAGCCCGGATCGACCACCACCACGTTCGCCTCGCGCGCGAGCAGCAGCGAGAACGGATCGATGTTCGAGGAACCGACGGTCGCCCAGTCGTCGATCACCGCGACCTTGGCATGCAGGAAGCTGCGGTGGTACTCGACGATCTCGACGCCCGCGGCCAGCAGCGGATCGTAGAGCGCCTGCGTCGCCAGGTGCGGCAGCACGTACTCGGCGCGCCCCTGCAGCAGCAGCCGCAC
>JAIYAG010000361.1 GCA_027489195.1 Burkholderiales bacterium
ACCCTGACGGCAGCACCGGCTGGGTCTGGTTCGACAGCCAGGGCATCGGCGCGCCCATCATGATCAAGCGCACCTCGGACCAGCAGACGCTGGTGGTGACCCGCGGCATCACCGGCATCTTCAATGGCTTTGCCAGGCTGACTGCCGACGGCCAGACGCTCTGGTCATTGGCCGGGGTGGCCAGCCAGACGGTGGGTGACGCAGCCGGCGATGGGGCCGGCAACACCTATCTCGTCAACGGCAGCGCCGTGCCCGGCCAGGGCACGGTGCTGCAGAAGCGTTCGCCGACCGGCGCACTCCTGTGGCAGCGAAGCCATCCCATGGCCGCCTTCCGCGTGGAGGTGGGCCCCGACGGCAACCCGGTGATCAGCGGCTTCCCGAATTCGGGGTCGCCCGGCGCGGCCTTCGCCAAGTTCTCCTCGACGGGCGACCTGCTGTGGACCAATCTCGACGCTGATGGCCCAGCCGTGGGCCTGTTGCTGCATTCGCAGATGCTGGTGGACGGCGCGGGCAGCGCCTATGTCTCTGGCTCGACCTTGTCCGAAATGGGCGTGAGCAAGGTGCTGTCCGATGGCAGTTCAGCGTGGACGGCACTGGTACCGGGGGGCACGTCCATGGCCATGACTTTCGGCAGCGAGGGCCAGGTGTACCTGACGGGCGGCCAGACGGCACGCCTGGACCAAGGCTCGGCAGCCCTCGGGCCCGACCTGGTGCTGACGTTGACCGACGCACCCGACCCCGTGAACGTCGGTGGCACCCTGGTCTACACGGGGAGGGTGACGAACGTCGGCAACGCGGTTGCGCCCGCAGTCATCTACATCCAGGGGCTCGCGCGCAGCGTCACCTGGCTGGGCAGCACGCCTTCGCAGGGAATCTGCATCGGCGGCGGCGCAGTGAGCTGCAATCTGGGCACGCTGGACCCGGGTGCAAGCGCGACGGTGTCGGTGATGGTTCAGCCGCGCGGCGCCGGCCCGCTCACCAGCCAGGCCCGGGTGGTGATGCGCACCACCGCTGACAGGAACCCCGCCGACAACAGCGCGAACACCGTCACCATGGTCAACCCCTGAAGCGCCGTGGCAGGCCGCAGTTTGCGCGCCCAAAGGTGAGTGCGGGCAGCTCGGGCAGCGCGAACGGCCACGGTCTGCCGGGCCTTCAATCCGCGAACAGCCGCCGCCCCGTGAGCCGGTGGTGTTCGCGCAGCGCGTAGCGGTCGGTCATGCCGGCGATGTAGTCGGCCACGGCGCGTGGGGTGTCGGCGGCCTGCGCGAAGTCCGCCGGCATGGCGCCGGGGTCGGCCAGGTAGGCGTCGAACAGTTCCACAAGCGCCTGGCGCGCCAGGGCGGTGGTCTGCACCACCTGCGGGTGACGGTAGAGGGCGCTGAACAGGAAGCGCTGCAGCACCGTGACCTCGGCCTGCAAGGCGGGGCTGAAGCAGACCAGCGGCGGCGCCATCCGCACGGCCTGCGCGTCCGCCGGGGCCTGGGCCCGCAGCGCGGCCTGCGTGCTGGCGATCAGGTCGGCCATCTGCGCAGAGAGCATCCTGCGCAGCGTCTCGAACAGCAGCCGCCGGCCGGGCGCGGCCAGCAGGGCAGGGTGGTCTGCCAGCACCGCCTGCTTAAAGCGCGCGAAGATGGCGATGTCGTCCAGCTGCGCCAGGGTGATCAGGCCCGACCGCACGCCATCGTCGATGTCATGTGCGTTGTACGCCAGCGCGTCGGCCAGGTTCACCAGCTGCGCTTCCAGGCTGGGCTGCGTGCGATCCACGAAGCGCCTGGCGGGGCCTTCGGGTTCGGTGCGCAGCAGCCGCGCGGCGTTGGCGGCAGAGCAATGCTTCAGGATGCCTTCGCGCGTTTCGAACGTCAGGTTCAGCCCGTCGAAGGCCGGGTAGCGCGCTTCCAGTTCGTCCACCACGCGCAGGCTTTGCAGGTTGTGCTCGAAGCCGCCATGCGCGCGCATGCATTCGGCCAGCGCGTCCTGCCCTGCGTGGCCGAAAGGCGTATGGCCCAGGTCGTGCGCCAGCGCGATGGCTTCGACGAGGTCTTCGTTGAGCTGCAGGGCGCGCGCCGCAGACCGGCCCAGCTGCGCCACTTCCAGCGAATGCGTCAGCCGCGTGCGGAAGAGGTCGCCTTCGTGGTTGATGAAGACCTGCGTCTTGTAGACCAGCCGCCTGAAGGCCGTGCTGTGCACGATGCGGTCGCGGTCGCGCTGGTGTTCGTTGCGTGGCGGTGCGGCGGGCTCGGGGATGCGCCGCCCGCGCGTGTGGCGCGGGTCGCTGGCCCAGGGCGCCAGGGGTGCGGGGTAGGGTGGGAACTCCACGGGCTGGCGGCGGGCGCGGCGCTTCAGGCGCGCAGGCTGTGGCGTTCGATGACGCTGGCCACCAGCGCGTCGGGCGCGGTGCGCAGGGCGGCGCGTCCGGGGCCGTCGATGATGATGAAGCGGATCTCCCCGGCGCTGGCCTTCTTGTCCAGCCGCATCAGTTCCAGCCAGCGGCCAGCGGGCATGAAGGGCGCCTGCGTAGGCAGCCCGGCGGCGGCGATCAGGCGCTGCAGGCGCTGGGCGAAGGCGGCGTC
>JAIYAG010000097.1 GCA_027489195.1 Burkholderiales bacterium
CTGCCGTACACCGCGTTCCCGATCGACATCGGGAAAGGCGCGCAGTTCGACCCGGCGTTCCTGAAGATCAGCCCGAACAACCGCATCCCCGCGATCGTCGATCCCGAGGGCCCGGGCGGCATGCCGATCAGCGTGTTCGAGTCGGGCGCGATCCTGCTGTACCTCGGCGAGAAGACCGGCCGCTTCCTGCCCGCCGACCTCCGGGCCCGGATCCCGGTCTACGAGTGGCTGATGTGGCAGATGGGCGGCTTCGGGCCGATGCCCGGCCAGGTCCACCACTTCCTCGGCGTGCTGGACGAGCAGGACCGCCGCTATGGCCTCGAGCGCTACACGAAGGAGACGAAGCGGCTGTACGGCGTGGCCGACCGCCGCCTCGCCGAGGTCGAGTGGTTCGCCGGTGCCGAGCTCAGCATCGCCGACTTCGCGATCGTCGGCTGGGCCTGGCGCCACGAGAAGCACAAGGTCGACCTCGCCGAGTTCCCCAACGTGCGCCGCTGGTACGACGCGATGATGGCGCGGCCCGCGACTAGCCGGGGCTTCTCGGTGGCACTGACCTGAAGCGCTCGTCGACCGGCACCTGGTAGCCGATCGCGAGCCGGTTGGTCTGGTTCGCGAGCGCCACCACCGCCATCAGCTCGCCGAGCATCGGCTCGGTCATCCCCTTGGCGCGGGCCGCGGCGGTGTGCGAGTGCAGGCAGTACTCGCAGTTGTTGGTCACGCTCACCGCGACGTAGACCAGCTCCTTGGTCAGCGGATCCAGCGCGCCCGGGGCCATCACCGTCTTCACCTCAGACCAGACGCGGGCGAGCGTCGGCGGATGGTGGGCGAGCGCCTTCCACATGTTGTTGACCCAGTCCACCTTGCGGGTGGTCATGATGTCGTCGTACACGGCGCGCACCTCGGGCGGTGCGTCCTCGTACTCGACCAGCTGCGTGATCGCCATCGCGTGCTCCTCGTCGCGTCCGACGGCGCCGCGCGGCGCCGTCGGCGGATGATGCGCGTTCGGCGCGGCGCATGCGAGCGCGGCGCCCGGCGGCCGCGGGCGTGCAGGCTCGGCTAGACTGGCCCGGTGATGCCGACCCACGACCTGGTGATCCGCGACGCCGATGTCGTCGACGGCAGCGGCGCGCCGCGCTTCCGGGCCGACGTGGCCGTGCGCGGCGACCGCATCGACGCGGTGCTGCGCCATGACGACGCGACGCGCGCGGTGGTGCGCGGGCGGCTCGAGATCGACGCGGGCGGGCGCGTGCTCGCTCCGGGCTTCATCGACGTGCACACGCACGACGACACCGCGCTCATCGCACAGCCCGAGATGGCGATGAAGGCGAGCCAGGGCGTGACCACGGTGGTCTGCGGCAACTGCGGTGCGAGCGCGGCACCGGTGCTGCGCCCCGAGGTCTCGTCGGCGCTGCTCTCGCTGATCGTGCGCGACCCGGCGCACGCGGCGCCCGACTTCGCATCGTTCGCGGCCCGGGTCGAGGCCGCGCGGCCGGCGCTCAACGGCGCCTTCCTGATCGGGCACTCCACGCTGCGCGCCTCGGTGATGGGCGAGGACCTCGCGCGCGCTGCGACCGACGCCGAGATCGAGCGGATGCGCCTGCTGCTCGATGCCTGCCTCGAGCAGGGCGCGATCGGCCTGTCGAGCGGCCTGTTCTATCCGCCGGCCGCCGCCGCCACCACCGACGAGGTGGCCCGCGTCGCCGAGCCGCTCGGGCGGCACGGCGGCGTCTACACCGCCCACATGCGCGACGAGGGCGATCACGTGCTCGCGTCGATGGACGAGACCTTCGAGATCGGCCGCCGCGCGGGCGCACCCGTCGTGGTGTCCCACCACAAGTGCGCCGGCCGCGCGAACTTCGGCCGGATGCGCGAGACGCTGCCCCGGATGGACGCGGCGCGCGCCGCGCAGCCCGTCGCCTTCGACGTCTATCCGTACACCGCGAGCTCGACGATCCTGCATCCGGACATGATCGAGCGCGCCGAACGCGTGCTGGTCACCTGGTCCGACACGGTCGCCGGCGTCGCCGGTCGCGACCTCGCCGACATCGCCGCCGACTGGGGCGTGGACGCCCGCGAGGCCGCGCGCCGCCTGCAGCCGGCCGGCGCGATCTACTTCACGATGGCCGAGGCCGACGTGCGCGCCGCGCTCGCCCACCCGGGCGCGATGATCGGCTCCGACGGCCTGCCGTTCGACGCACATCCGCATCCGCGGCTGTGGGGCACCTTTCCGCGGGTGCTCGGGCACTACTGCCGCGAGCTGCGGCTGTTCCCGCTCGAGGATGCGGTGCACCGGATGACCGGGCTGTCGGCGACCACCTTCGGCCTGGCCGGGCGCGGCTTCGTGCGCGAGGGCCTGTACGCTGACCTGTGCGTGTTCGATGCCGCGACGGTCATCGACCGCGCCGATTTCGCGAGCCCCTGCCTGCCCTCGATCGGCATCGACACGGTGATCGTCAACGGCGTGCCGGTCTGGCGCGACGGCGCGCCCACCGGCGAGCGCCCGGGCCGCGTGCTGCGCCGGCAGGCGCTGCGCGCGATCGCAGGCCCCGGCGACGGACCCGACCGCGGACCCGCGGCCGCCGGCCCGGGCCGCTGAGCGCGCAGACCGCGACCCCGACCATGGCCGCCGCCAGCCTGCTCGCCCTGCTGGACGACATCACGTCGATCCTCGACGACGTGGCGACGATGACCAAGGTCGCCACGAAGAAGACCGCCGGCGTGCTCGGCGACGACCTCGCGCTGAACGCGCAGCAGGTCGGTGGCGTCAGGGCCGATCGCGAGCTGCCGGTGGTGTGGGCGGTGGCGAAGGGCTCGCTGCGCAACAAGCTGGTGCTCGTGCCCGCCGCGGTCGCGATCAGCGCGTTCGCGCCCTGGGCGGTGGCGCCGCTGCTGATGGCAGGCGGCCTGTACCTCGTCTACGAGGGCGTCGAGAAGCTCGCGCACCACCGGACCGCGGGGACTGCGCGGGAAGGGGCCGGGCACGCGCTGCCGGCACCTGCGACCGGCGCGCCGCAGGGCAGCCCGGCCACGCCCCCGGGCGAGCCGGGCGCACAGGAGCGCGCGAAGATCGCCGGCGCCGTGCGGACCGATTTTGTGCTGTCGGCCGAGATCATCGTGATCGCGCTGGGCACGGTCGCCGACGCGCCGCTCGGCACCCGGGTGACGGTGCTCGCCGCCATCGGGCTGCTGATGACGGTGTTCGTCTACGGCCTGGTCGCGGGGATCGTCAAGCTCGACGACGGCGGCCTCGCGCTCGCCCGGCGGACCGGCAGCGGCGCGCTCGACGACCTGCTGCGTGCGCTCGGCCGCGGCATCCTGCGGGCCGCGCCCTGGATGATGCGCGGGCTGTCGGTCGCCGGCACCGCGGCGATGTTCCTCGTCGGGGGC
>JAIYAG010000479.1 GCA_027489195.1 Burkholderiales bacterium
CCGCCGCCGTCGTCCGACACCCAGGCCCGCAGGCGGGTGGCGCTGCCGTCGAAGCTGCGCCAGACGACGGCGACGCGCCGCCCGGCGGCGACGACGTCGGCATGCTCGGCGGACGGGTCGGGCAGCACGCGCGCCTCGCCGGTCGGCGCGCCGTCGGCGCCGAGCCGGCCGTAGCGCACCGCGGCGACGCCGGCGCGCTCGCCGAACCACACCGTGTGATAGCCGCCGCCGTCGGCCGGCACGAGGCCAGGGCCGTGGTGCGGGCAGGCGTCGATCGCCCAGCGGTCGCGGCTCGCGCGCACGATCGCGGGCACGGGCGCCGCGGCGTCGCCGACCGCCGCGAACGCATGGTCGCGCTCGCTGCCCTCGAAGACATGCCGCCAGAGCGCGACCAGCCCGCCGTCCGGCGCGGGCGCGAGCGCGATGCGGCAGCACTCGCAGCTGTGGTCGGCGAGGCGCAGGTCGGGCGAGAAGCTGCGTCCGCCGTCCTCGGAGACGACGCGCCAGATCGCCGCGCCGCGCCAGTCGGACTTCGCGCGACCCGCGGCCGCGGCGGCGGCGCGCGCGAGCTCGGCGTCGCGCTTGTCGACCCACAGCACGTGCAGGCGCCCGCGCGCATCGAAGGCGATCGACTCGAAGCGGTGGGTGATCTGCTGCCGGTCGCGATGCACGGTGAACGGCTCGCCGAAGGTCCGGCCGCCGTCCTCCGAGCGGCTCATCCGGATCTCGCCGGTGTAGGGCTTGGCGAGCGGCCGCGTCCAGGCCAGCACCACCGTGCGGCCGTCCGCCGCGAACGCGAGCTTGGGCCGCTGCTCGCCCTCGGCGGCCGGCTGCTCGGTACCGAGCGGCGGCATCGTGCGCGGCCCCCAGCTGCGGCCCTCGTCGCCGCTCGACTGCACGAACAGGCGTCGGCGCTCGTCGAGTCCGGTGACCCAGAGCCGGCCGTCGGGCGCGAAGGCCGCGGACACCGCGAGCGCGGGACGCGCGCTGCCCGCGCCGGCGGCGCGCCCGTGGCCCTCGTGGGCGGACGCGCCGGTCGCCGCGACCACGAAGGCGACGACCAGGGCGGCTGCGCGCAGCGGCGCGCGGAGGAAGGCGCGATTCACCATCGGATGTCGATGCCCGCGTAGAAGGACCGGGGCAGCCCCGGCGAATAGACCGCCGTCGACGAGGAGACCGACGCGCTGTCGGCCCACCGCGAATCGGCGAGATTGAGGGCGCGTCCGTAGACCGAGATGCGACGGGTCAGCGGCCACTCGGCGCGCAGGTTCCACAGCGAGTGCCCGTCGTAGCGCCCGAAGGCGGCCGAGTTGCCGGCCTCGAGCCAGTACGCGCCGACCTTCGTCCACTCGAGCTCGACGAAGCCGCGCTCGACCGGCTGCCAGCCCAGCCGCAGGTTGCCCAGCACACGCGGTGCCGACTCCATCTCCTTGCCGCTGAAGTCCGCGGTCGCGGTGACCCAGTCGACATAGCGGTGCACCGCGTACGACAGCGCGCCGTCGATCCGCCAGCCCGGCACGAACGCCCAGCCCAGCCCGGCCTCCACGCCCTGGTGCCGCGTGCGCCCGGCGTTCACGGTGGTCGTCACGTTCGTGACGAGATCGCGCTGCGAGACCAGGTCGTCGCGCTTGTCGAGCCGGTAGCCCACCAGCTCCCAGGCGAGGGGGCCGTCGCGCCCGCGCAGGCCGATCTCGAGCTGATCGGCCTCGATCGGACGCAGCCGCGACGACAGCGCCGCGAGCTGCGTGGCGGTCGCCGCACTGGTGGCGACCGCGGGCCTGAAGAGCTGCGACTCCGAGGGCGCCCGGAAGCCGTTCGAGTAGCCGATCCAGCCCGAGGTGCGTGCATCGAACGCCCAGGTCGCGCCGAGCTTGGGGCTCAGGTGCGAGTACGAGACCGAGGTGTCGGCGACCTGCCCGTACCAGGCGCCGCTCGCCGCGTCGCGCACGGCCGCCTGCTCGATCCGGTTGTCGAGCCGGTAGCCCAGCCGGTCCCAGCGCAGCCCGGCGCTCAGGCGCAGCCGGTCGATCGGCGAGACCTCGCCGTGCAGGTAGGGCGAGACCTGGCTGAAGGTCACGCCGTAGTCGTAGACCCGCGAGCCGAGCGTGTAGGCCGAGTACAGGCGCGAGGCGCCGCTGCCCGAGACGGTCGGCAGCACCCGGTCCTCGCGGCGCTCGCCGGGACTCGCCTCGAGGTCGACACCGACGATCAGCCGCGGCGCCCAGGGGCCGGTCCAGTCCTGCCGCCATTTGGCGGCCACGCCGATCGAGCGGCTCGAGGTGCGCGCGAGGGTCGGGTCCGACGGCAGGTTGAACGAGGCGAGCAGGTCCATCGCGTTGTCGCGCAGGTAGGGCGTGACCGTCAGCAGCCCGCCCGACCCGATCTCGTGGTCGATGCTCGTCGACAGCCGCAGCGCCTCGACCGCCCGGAAGGCGATCGGGCGGTAGTTGGTCGTCGGCCGGTTCCGATAGTCGGCCAGCGGCAGCGGCGAGTTGGCGCCGGTCTGCTGGTCGACCCGCGAGAACGCGAACACCGTCTTCGCCACGGTCGAGTCGCCCAGGCCGGCGTCCCAGCGCAAGGTACCGGAGCGCCGGTCGTAGCCGGTGGCGTCGCGCCAGCCGTCGGCGTGGGTGATGTTGAGGTCGCCGCGCAGCGCGCCCCAGGCGCGCGAGCCCGAGTCGCCGCCGGCGAGCAGCCGGAACCAGCCGTCGCTGCCGAGCTCGGTGCGCGCGTCGGCGCCGGCCCGCGAGGCGGGCGCGCGGGTCAGCACGTTGACGATGCCGCCGATCGCGTCGGAGCCGTAGAGCGCGCTGCCCGGACCGCGGACGACCTCGACGCCGCCGGCCTGCGGGAGATTGGTCTCGTAAAGCGCGTTGTGGTTGAAGAAGCCGGTCGGACGGATCGGGATCCCGTCCTCGAGGTAGAGGTAGACCGGCGCCGTGGTGAAGGGCTGGCGGATGGCCGTGGTGTGACCCTCGCCGTTGGTGACCGCGACCGCGACCCCGGGCACCTGCCCGAGCAGCTGCGACGGATGGGCGGGCGCGGTGCGCCGGATGGACTCGCCCTGGATCACGCCGACGGCGGCGGGCGTGCGCGACAGCGACGCGGCCTCGCGGGTGCCGGTGACGGTGACGTCGGCGAGGCCGCCGGCGGGGGAGGCGCTCCCGGACGGCGTGCCGGCGGCGGGTGTGCCGGCGGCCGGTGCTTCGGGGACGGCGGTGGTGACGGCGGGGGCGAGCTGCGCGCGCGCGACGGGCACGCTCGAGCAGAGCAGTGCGATCGCGACGGCGAGCGGCTGCCGGAACAATCCGGACATGAAGAGGCTCCAGGGCGGCAGCCCGCGCGATCGGCGCGCGGGCGGGGATTCGACAGTCGCCGCACCCGAAGCGGAGCGGCAAGGGCTGAATCAGCCGA
>JAIYAG010000231.1 GCA_027489195.1 Burkholderiales bacterium
CGCCATGCTGGAGCGGGGCGTCGTGCCCCTCATCCCGGCGCAGGGCTCGGTGGGCGCCTCGGGCGACCTCGCGCCGCTCGCCCATCTCGCTGCCGTGCTGATCGGCGAAGGCAAGGCGGTGGTGGAGGGACTGCGCATGGATGGCGCGGCCGCGCTGGCGCGAGCGGGCCTCGCGCTGCTCAACGGCACGCAGTTCTCCACCGCGTACGCGCTCGCCGGGCTGTTCGACGCCGAGGCCCTGATGCAGGCGGCGATCGTCACCGGGGCGCTCTCGACCGACGCGGCCCGGGGCACCGACACGCCCTTCGACGAGCGCATCCACCGGCTGCGCGGCCACCCCGGGCAGCTCGACACCGCGCGTGCCTACCGCGCGCTGATGGCCGGCAGCGCGATCCGTGCCTCGCACCTCGTGGGCGACGCGCGCGTGCAGGATCCGTACTGCCTGCGCTGCCAGCCGCAGGTGATGGGTGCGGTGCTCGACCTGCTGCGCCAGGCCGCGGCCACGCTGGCCATCGAGGCCAACGGCGTCTCCGACAACCCGCTGATCTTCGCGGACACCGGCGAAGCCCTGTCCGGCGGCAACTTCCACGCCGAGCCGGTCGCGTTCGCGGCCGACATGATCGCGATGGCGATCTGCGAGATCGGCTCGCTCGCCGAGCGGCGCATCGCGATGCTGGTCGATCCGGCGCTCTCCGGCCTGCCGGCCTTCCTCACGCCGCGCCCCGGCCTGAACTCGGGCTTCATGATCCCGCAGGTGACCGCGGCCGCGCTGGTCGCCGAGAACCGCCAGCGGGCCTTCCCCGCCAGCGTCGACTCGATCCCGACCTCCGCCAACCAGGAGGACCATGTGTCGATGGCCGCGCACGGCGCGCGCCGCCTCGGCCCGATGGCCACCGATGCCCGTGCCATCGTGGCCATCGAACTGCTGGCGGCCGCGCAGGCCTGCGACTTCCATGCGCCGCTCGCCTCGAGCCCGCCGCTGGAAGCCGTGCGCGCACTGCTGCGCGCGCGCGTGCCCACGCTCGGCGACGACCGTCACCTGCATCCCGACATCGCCGAGTCCATCGCGCTGGTCGCCGCGGGCGCGCTGCCGCGCGCGGCGGGCGCCGTGTCGCTGCCGGCGCTCGGCTGAACGGGCCGGGGCGGCCGTGCGCTCCGGCCGACGGTGCCCCCTGGCCGTTCGACCCTTCGGCAGGGCAGGGGGGCGGTGCGTGCCTATAATCGGGCAATGCGCCGGGTCCTGCTGATGCTGCTGGTCGTCCTCCTGCCGTTCAACGGCTGGGCGGGCGTCGCATCGATGCGCTGCCTGCACGAGGCGGCGGGCGGAGCGGGGGTGCACGGCGGGCATGCCGGGCATGCGGATCACTCCGGTCACGCTGGTCACGCCGGCCATGTGGAGCACGAGCCCGCGCATGGCGTCTCCGCCACGCACGCCGATCCCGCCATCGAGGCCGGTGTGTCGGCGAGCGCGGCCGACGGGGTCGACTGCGCCCATGCCGACTGCGGCGGCTGCTGTCACGCCAGCGGCTCGGTCGCCGTGGGCTTCGCGCGCCTGCCGGCGGTCGGTGCGGCGGTCGGCGGGGTGCTCGCCAGCGTCGCCGATGCATCGCCCGACTCGCCCGCTCTCGACGGGCCGTTCCGGCCGCCCAGGACCGCGTCCGCCTGACCCGGCGGACCGCTCCGTTCCCCCCGCTCCCGCGCCGTCCCCGGCGCGGACCGCGCGGCGCCGAAGTGCCCGCCGGGTGTTGCCGACCTCCGTTCAACGTGGCGCGACACCCGAATCATGAGAATCGTCCTTGCCGCCGTGCTGGCGGTGTTCTCCGTCGCGGTCGCCGCTCAGGCGCCCGCGGATCGGCCCGCCGGCCTGTCCTCCGACGCGCCGGCCGCCGCCGGCGCGGCGTCGCGCGTCGCGCCCTCGCTGCCCGAGCTCGTCGCCGCGGCCTGGTCCCGCTCGGGACTCGATGCGCTCGCGCAGGCGCGCGGCGCCGAGCTCGACGCGCGGACCTCGGCGCTGCGCTCGCCGTTCGCGGGCCCGCCGAGCATCGGCCTCGACGTGCGGCGCGACCTGCCGCGCACGATCGCGCTGCCCGGCACCGAGGTGTCCGCCGAGCGCGGCCGCAACGAGATCGAGCCGTCCATCGCCGCGCCCTTGTGGCTGCCCGGGCAACGCGATGCGCAGCGCGACGTGATCGACCGCGAGCGCACGCAGCGCGCCACGGGGCTGCGGCTCGCGCGGCTCGTGCTCGCGGGCGAGGTGAGGGAGACGGCCTGGGCACTGTCCGCCGCCGCGATCGAGCGGCGCGTCCAGGCGGCGCGCGAGGCCTCCGCCGCGCTGCTCGAGGCCGACGTCGGGCGCCGCGTCGACGCGGGCGAGCTCGCGCCGGTCGACCGGCTCGCCGCGCGCACCGAGCGGCTGGCGGCGCTCGGGGCGCTGCGCGAGGCCGAGGCCCGCGAACGCGACGCGGCCGCGCGGCTGCGCACGCTCACCGGCCAGGAGGGCGCGGGCGAGCTCGTCGAGTCGCCGCGCGAGGGCCTGCCGGGCGAGACCCCCCGGCCCGATGCCGCGACCCTCGAGCGCCATCCCGTGCTCGCGGCCGCCCGCGAGGCGCTCGACACCGCGCGCTCGAGGCTCGATGCGGCGCGGGCCTCGCGTCGCGACGCGCCCACGCTGTCGGCGGGCGCGCGCTTCGATCGCGACGCCTACGGCGGCGACTACCGCAACAGCGTGCGCATCGGCATCGCCGTGCCGCTCGACACCGAGGCGCGCAACGCGCCGCGGCTCGCGGCGGCGGGCGTCGAACTCGCCGAGGCCGAGCTCGCGCTGCTGCGCGCGCAGCGCGAACAGGCCGTGCAGCTCGAGCGTGCCCGGCTCGGTCTCGATGCGAGCCGGGCCTCGGTCGCGCTCGACCTCGAGCGTGCCGCCACGGCCCGGGCTGCCCAGCAGGCGCTCGAGCGGGCGTTCCGTGCCGGCGAGCGCGCGCTGCCCGATGTGCTGCGCGCCCGGCAGACCGCGCTCGACGCCGAGCTCGCGGCCGCGCTCGCGAAGGCCCGCGAAGGTCTCGCGGTCGCCCGTCTCAATCAGGCCCTCGGAGTCGAACCTTGAGATCCGTCCCCGTCTTCGTCGCCGCTGCGGCGACCTGCCTTGCGCGGCCTGCCGCGCGGGTGTGCCTCGGCCTGCTCGCCGTCCTGTCCTGCGTCCAGGCCTCGGCCCACGAGGGCCATGTCCACGATGACGAGGCGGCGCGCACCGCGCCCGCGCCGTCGGCCTCGGCGGCGCCGCGCTTCGGCACGACGAGCGAGCTCTTCGAACTGGTCGGCGCGCTCGAAGGTCGGCGCCTCGTGCTGTGGCTCGATCGCGCGGCCGACACCTCGCCGGTGGCGGACGCGACGGTCGAGCTCGAGATCGCCGGCCGGTCGATGCGCGCGCGGCCCGCGGGCGACACCTACCTGATCGAGCTCGACGCGCCGCTCGCGCCGGGTCGCGTCGCGATCGTCGCGACGGTCGAGGCCGGCGGCGACACCGACCTGCTGGCGGCGGAGCTCGTCGTGCCCGCGCCCGCGGGCGCGATCCCCGCCGGCGGCGCAGCGTCGTCGGGCGTGGCGACGGCCGCGCCGGACGCGGGGTCCCTGGCGGGCGCAACGGCCGCGTCGGCGCATGGCGACGCGGTACGCACCGCATCGATCGCCGTGCTCGCCGCCGCATGTGCCGCGGTGGTGGGCTGGGCGCTGGGCCGTCGCCGCCGGGACCGCACGGCGGGGGGCCGCCCGTGAGCGCGGCGCGCCGCGAGGTGCTGCACCGGCCCGTGTGTCCGTCCCGGCGCCAGGCGGTCGGGTCCGACGTCGGCGGCCGTATCGGTCCGCGGCTCGTCCTCGCCCTGCTGCTCGGGCTCGCCGCCGTCGCGCCCGCGTCGGCACACGACGGCAAGGATCACGCCACGCCGGCGGCGACGGCCCAGGGCGCGACACCGTCCGTCGGCACCGCATCGGCTGCCGCATCGGCCGCCGGATCGTCCACTGGATCGTCCATCGGCACCGCGCAGTCCACCGCTTCGTCGGCCGCCGCGCCCGCCCGCCCGCAGCGCCTCGCCGATGGCGCGCTGCTGCTGCCCAAGGCCTCGCAGCGGCTGGTGGGCGTGCGCACGACGCCAGTCGAGCGCGGCACGGTGTCGCGCGCGATCGAGCTGCCCGGGCGTGTCGCCGTCGATCCCGATGCCGCCGGTCGCGTGCAGAGCACGGTGGCGGGCCGCCTCGAGCCCGGCCTGCGCGGCCTGCCGTCGATCGGTCAGGCGGTGGTGCGCGGCCAGGTGCTCGCGACCGTGCGCCCGAGCGTCGATCCGGTGACGCGCGCGGGTCAGGCGGCGCTGCTCGCCGAGCTCGAGGCCGCCCGCTCGCTGGCCGCGGCCCGCGCGGCGCGGCTCGCGGGGCTGTCGGACACCGTTCCCCGCAAGGACATCGAGGCCGCCGAGAGCGAGCTGGCGAGCCTGGAGGGACGGCTGCGCGCGGTGAAGGGCGGCGTCGCCGCGACCGAGCCGCTGCTCGCGCCGATCTCCGGCGTCGTCGCCCGCGTCGAGGCCGTCGCCGGCCAGGTGGTCGATGCCCGCGAGCTGCTGTTCGAGATCGTCGACCCGACCCGTCTGCGGATCGAGGCGACCGGCTTCGACCTGGCGCTCGCGGCCCGCATCGCCGACGCTTCGGTCGCCATCGGCGGCCGCGCGGTCCCGCTCGCCTTCGTCGGCGCCGGGCGCGTGCTGCGCGAGCAGGCGGTGCCGCTGGTCTTCCGCGCGAAGGGCGCCTTGCCGGGCTCGCTCGCCATCGGCCAGCCGGTGGCGGTGACGGTGCGCCTGGACGATGCGGCCCCGGGCGTGCCGGTGCCAGCCTCGGCGCTGGTGCGCAGCGCCGCCAACGAGCCGATGGTGTGGATCAAGACCCAGCCCGAGCGCTTCGAGCCGCGCCGCGTGCGCACCGAGCCGCTCGACGCCACACGCGTGCGCGTGGTGCAGGGCCTGGATGGCGGCGAGCGCGTGGTCACCGAGGGCGCCGCGCTCCTCGGCCAGTTCCGCTGAGGGCCGGGCCGTGTTCGCACACATTCTCGACGCCAGCCTGCGCAACCGCGTCTTCGTGCTCGCGGGCGCGCTGCTGCTCGTCGCCTGGGGCAGCTGGCAGGCGATGCGCACGCCGGTCGACGTGTTCCCCGACCTCGACCGGCCCACCGTCGTGCTGATGACCGAGGCGGGTGGCATGGCCCCCGAGGAGGTGGAGCAGCTGATCGCGGTCCCGCTGGAGATCGCGATGAGCGGGCTGCCCGGCGTCGAGACCGTGCGCTCGACCTCGGCCGCCGGGCTGTCGGTGCTCTACGTGAGCTTCGGCTGGTCGACCGACATCTGGCGCGCGCGCCAGTTCGTCGCCGAGCGCCTCGCCGCCGCCGACTCGGTCCTGCCGCCGGGCATCGTGCCGAAGATGGGCCCGGTCACCTCGATCATGGGCGAGATCCTGCTGATCGCGCTGCCGATCGACACCGCGCGCACGACGCCGATGGCGGTCCGCGAGTACGCCGACTGGGTGCTGCGCCCGCGGCTGATGGCGATCCCCGGCATCGCGCAGGTGATCCCGATCGGCGGCGAGGTCCGGCAGTTCCAGGTGCTCCCCGACACGCAGCGCATGGCCGAGCTCGGCGTCACGCACGAGGGGATGCGTCGTGCGCTCGCGGCGTTCGCCGCGAACACCTCGGGCGGTTTCCTGACGATGGACGGGCGCGAGGTGCTGATCCGCCACGTCTCGCGCGGCGCCGGCCTCGAGGCGCTGCGGGCCGTGCCGGTGGCGACCGGTGCGCGCACCGGCCAGCCGATCCTGCTGGAGCAGGTCGCCGAGGTCCGCTTCGGTGCCGCGCCCCGGCGGGGCGACGCCGGTCTCGACGGCCGGCCCGCGGTGATCCTGTCGGTGCAGAAGCAGCCCGCGGCCGACACCGTGCGCCTGACGCGCGCGGTCGAGGCCGCACTCGCCGAGGCCGCCCGCACGCGCCCGGCGGGCGTCGAGGCGCCGCGCGTGACCTTCCGTCAGGCCGACTTCATCGAGGCCTCGATCACCAACCTGCAGGGCAAGCTGCTCGCGGCCGCCGCGGTGGTGGCCGCGGTGGTGATGCTCTTCCTGGGCCGTGCGCGCACGACGCTGATCTCGCTGGCGGCGATCCCGCTGTCCATCCTCGTGTCCATCCTGGTGTTCCGCGCATTCGGCGTGACGGTCAACACGATGACGCTCGGCGGACTGGCGATCGCGATCGGCGAGCTGGTGGACGACGCGATCGTCGACCTGGAGAACATCGTGCGGCGGCTGCGCGAGAACGCCGCGTCCGCGCAGCCGCGCCCGGTGCTTCGCGTGGTGCGCGACGCCAGCCAGGAGGTGCGCGGCGCGGTGATCTGGTCGACGGTGATCGTGGCGCTGGTGTTCGTGCCGCTGTTCGCGTTGCCGGGCATCGAAGGCCGGCTGTTCGTGCCGCTGGGGCTGGCCTACGTCGCCTCGATCCTCGCCAGCCTGGGCGTCGCGGTCACGGTGACGCCGGTGCTCGCCTACTACCTCGTCGCGCGGCGCGTCGAGCGCGAGCCGGTGCGCGAGCCGCGCCTGGCCGCCGCGCTCAAGGCGGGCTACGGCCGGCTGCTCGGGCGTGCGCTCGATGCGCCCACGGTGCCGGTGCTGGCCGCGCTCGCGCTGCTCGCCGTCGCGCTCGCGCTGCTGCCGGGCTTTCCGCGCACCTTCCTGCCGCCGTTCAACGAGGGTTCGGCCGTGGTGTCGCTGCGGCTCGATCCGGGTGTCACGCTGGAGCACTCGATGCGCGTCGGCGCCGCCGCCGAGCGGGCGCTCGCCGCGGTGCCCGAGGTGCTGCACGTCGCGCGCCGCTCGGGCCGCGCCGAACTCGACGAGCATGCCGAGGGCGTGCACGTCACCGAGCTGGAGGTGGGCCTCGCGCGCTCGGCGCGGCCGCTCGAGGTCGTCCACGGCGACCTGCGCGCCGCCCTCGCGCCGCTGCCTGCGAGCCTCGCGATCGGCCAGCCGATCTCGCACCGGCTCGACCACCTGCTGTCGGGGGTGCGCGCGCAGATCGCGATCCGGATCACCGGCGATGACCTCGACATGCTGCGCGCGCAGGCCGCGATCCTGCGCGAGCGCCTGGCCGGCATCCGCGGCCTCGCCGACCTCGAGATCGAGAAGCAGGTGCTCGCGCCTCAGGTGCGCGTGCGCATCGACCATGCCGCGGCCGCGCGGCTCGGCGTGGCGCCCTCGACGGTGCTGCTCGAGCTGCAGTCGCTGGTCGGCGGCGAGCGCATCACGCAGGTCGTCGAGGGCACACGCCGCTTCGACCTGGTGATGCGGCTGCCGGATTCGGCGCGCGGCCCGCAGGGGCTCGAGCGGATGCGCATCGACACGCCCTCGGGCTCGGTGCCGCTGTCGCGGCTCGCGGCCATCGAGGAGGGCGACGGCCCCAACCAGGTGTCGCGCGACGACGGGCACCGTCGGATCGTGGTCTCGGCCAACGCGCAGGGCCGTGCGCTGTCGGAGGTGGTCGCCGACGTGCGCGCCGCGATCGATGCGATGCCGCTGCCCTCGGGCCTCGTCGTCACGCTCGGCGGTCAGTTCCAGGCGCAGGAGGCCTCGAGCCGCATGATCGGCGTGCTGTCCGTCGTGTCGGCGCTGCTCGTGCTGGTGGTGCTGGTCGCGCGCTACCGTTCGGGCGTGCTCGCGCTGCTGGTCATGGCCAACGTGCCGCTCGCGCTCGCCGGCGCCGTCGTCGGCCTGAAGCTCTCCGGCCAGCCGCTGTCGGTCGCCGCGCTGGTCGGCCTGGTGACGCTCGCCGGCATCGCGACCCGCAACGGCATCCTCAAGCTCGGCCATTGGGTCCACCTGATGCGCGTCGAAGGCGAGGCCTTCGGCCGGCCGATGATCGTGCGCGGCTCGGTCGAGCGGCTGGTGCCGGTGCTGATGACGGCGCTGACCGCGGCGCTCGCGCTCTCGCCGCTGCTCTTCGAGGCCGAGCTGCCGGGCACCGAGATCCTGCATCCGGTGGCGGTGGTGATCTTCTCGGGCCTGATCGTCTCGACGCTGCTGGACGCCTTCGTCACGCCGGTGCTGTTCGCGCGCTTCGGCGCCGGGCCGGCGGCGCGGCTCGCCGCCGACCTCGAGGCCGACCCGACATGAGCCCGCTTCCTCCTCCTCCTCCACGCACTCCCTTCACGTCCCCAGCGGAGACGACCATGGATGCCACGACTGTCCTGCCTCCCCACCGCGTCCGGCGCCTGCTGCGCGCCGCGGTCCTCGCCTGCGCGACGCTCGCCGGCACCCCAGCCCTCGCGCACGACGATCACGGCAAGCCGCAGCACGGCGGCATCGTCGCCGAGGCCGGCACCTTCCAGGGCGAGCTGGTCGCGGGCCCCAAGGGCCCGACGCTGTACGTGAGCGATCACGGCAAGCCGGTGCCCACCGCCGGCGCGAGCGGCAAGCTCGTGGTGCTGGCGGGCGGACAGCGCTCGGACCTGGTGCTGTCGCCGGCCGGCGACAACCGCCTCGCACCGGCGCAGCCGATGCCGCTGCCCAAGGGCGCCCGCGCGGTCGCCACGGTGAGCCTGAAGGACGGCCGCAGCGGCGCGCTGCGCTTCGACGTAAAGTGAGGCCATGGCCCTCGACTACCACGCCCTCAAGGACAGCCCGATCGCCGACGTCGAGCACCGCTACGACGCCCGCGACACCATCCTCTACGCCCTCGGCATCGGCATCGGCGAGGACCCGCTCGACGAGCGGCTGCTGCGCCACGTGCTCGAGCCCGGACTGGTCGCGCTGCCCACCTTCGCGACCGTGCTCGGCTATCCGTTCATGTGGATCGACGCGCCGCGCTTCGGGCTCGATGCCGCGCGCATCGTGCACGCCGGCCACGCGCTGCGGCTGCATGCGCCGCTGCCGGCGGCCGGGGTCGTGCGCGGCGTCACGCGCGCGGTCGCGGTCGCCGACAAGGGGCCCGGGCGCGGTGCGCTGATCGTGCTCGAGCGCACGCTCGCCGA
>JAIYAG010000347.1 GCA_027489195.1 Burkholderiales bacterium
CAGCAGCTCGAGCGCGAACGCGACCAGCGCGTCGGCGTCGTGGCGGGGCGGCGGCGCGCCCGCCGCCTCGGTGGGCGCGGCCATCAGTAGACCGCCCGGCCGCCGGACAGGTCGAAGACTGCGCCGGTGGAGAACGAGCATTCCTCGCTGGCCAGCCAGGCCACCATCGCCGCGATCTCCTCGACGCCGCCGAAGCGCGCCATCGGGATCTTCGACAGCATGAAGTCGATGTGCTGCTGGGTCATCTGGTCGAAGATCGCGGTCTTGACCGCCGCCGGCGTGATGCAGTTGACGCGGATGCCGGTCTTCGCGAGCTCCTTGCCGAGCGACTTGGTCAGGCCGATCACCGCGGCCTTGGAGGCCGAGTACGCCGAGGCGTTGGGGTTGCCTTCCTTGCCTGCGATCGAGGCGATGTTGATCACGCGGCCGTAGTCGCGCTCGAGCATCTTCCTCACCACCGCGCGGTCGCACAGGAAGGTGCCGTGGACGTTCACGTCGAACACGCGGCGCCAGGCGTCGGCCGGGTACTCGGCGACGGTGGTGTTCGGTCCGGTGATGCCGGCGCTGCAGACCAGCACGTCGATGCGCCCGAACGCGGCCGAGGTCGCGTCGGTGGCGGCCTGGACCGAGGCCTCGTCGGCGACATCGACCGCGAGACCGAGGTGGCCGGCCCCCAGCGAGGCCGCCGCGGCCTTGGCGGCCGCCTCGTTCACGTCCCAGAGCGCGACGCGTGCGCCGCTCGCGGCGAAGCGCTGCGCGACGGCCAGGCCGATGCCGGCAGCGCCGCCGGTGACGACCGCGCAGCGGTCCTTCAGGTCGATGTGGTTCACGGGGAATCTCCTGCGCAAGCGGTGTCGGGATGGGGGCGGACTGTAATCGAAGCGCCCCGGGCGATCAAAGCCGCGACCCGGGAAACCGCGGGCCCGGGCGCCGGCCGGCGCGCGGGCCGGCCGCCTATCGGGCGACTTCGAAGAACCGGGTGCCCATGTACTTCTGCGACTGGTAGAGCGAGGCCGCCTCGGGCGGCTTGGGGAACGGCATGCGCACCGGCACCGCTGTCATGCGCGGCTGCAGCGTCGGCTCGCCGCAGACCATCCGCGCATCGAACTGCGCGAGGTCGCCCCAGTGGCCGCCGGCCAGCGGCCAGGCGTCGGCGGCCATCGCCTCGTAGAGCAGGAAGTTGCGCGGGCGGCCGGAGGTGTTGGTCGCCGAGCCGTGGATCAGCCGGGCGTGGTGCAGCGTGATGGACCCGGCGCGGGCCAGCAGCGGCACCGCGCGGCCGATCTCGGCGGCGATGCCGGACGGCTCGATCGCGCCGACGAACACGCCGTCGTGGTGGTGGCTGTGGATCGCGCCGCGGTGCGTGCCCGGCACGACCATCATCGGACCGTTGTCGGGCACGAAGTCGTCGAGCAGCACGCCCACCGCGAGCACGTCGTCGTTGGTGTGCGGGTAGAAGGCCCAGTCCTGGTGCCACTCGACCGGCGCGCCGTAGCCGGCCGACTTCAGGTTGAGCTTGGAGGTCTGCATCCGCACCGAGGGGCCGAGCAGCGGCGTCAGCAGCTCGAGCACCTTTGGGCTGCGGATCAGCGCATCGAAGGCCGGATGCGCCTTGTGCGGCATCTTGAGCCGGCGCACGCGCGGCGCCTCGGGGGTGTGGGAGTCCTCGAGGTCGTAGAGCTCGGTGTGCGTGGCCAGGCCGCGCGCGCCGGCGAGCAGCGCATCGACCGCAGCGCGCAGCGTCGCGAGCTCGGCGGCGTCGAGGACATCGTGCACGACGATGTAGCCCTCGGCGCGATAGTGGTCGACCTGTTCGGGGGTGAGGCGCGTCATCGGGGGCTGCATGCGGATCTCGGTGTTAGCGCTAACACGATGGCCCGATTTGGCGTTAGTCTCCCGGCCATGTCAAGGCGCACCGCACAAACGGCGGCGGCCGCGCCGCGCGGCGCCGGCCGCGAGGCGCCCGTGCGCCTGGTCGAGGTGGCGCGCGCGGCGGGCGTCTCGAGCATGACGGTGTCGCGGGCGCTGCGGGCGCCGGACCGGGTGGCCCCGGCGACGCTGGACGCGGTCCGCCGAGCGGTCGCGCGGCTCGGCTACCTGCCGAACGGCTCGGCCAGCGCGCTCGCCTCGAGCCGCAGCCGCGTGGTGGCGGCGATCGTGCCCACGCTGATGAACTCGGTCTATGCGAGCACGGTGCACGGGCTGTCCTCGGTGCTGCGGCCGGCCGGCTACGAGCTGATGCTGGGCGACAGCGGCTACGACCCGGGGGCCGAGGCCGCGCTGGTGCGCAGCTTCCTCGGCCGGCGGGTCGACGCGCTGGTGCTGACGGGGGTCTCGCATGCCGACGAGACCCGCGAGCTGCTCGCCCGTCACGCGCTGCCGGTCGTCGAGATCTGGGACCTGACCGCGCATCCGATCGACATGCTGGTCGGCTTCTCGAACGTGGCCGCCGGCCGCGAGGCCGGTCGCTTCCTCGCCGCCCTGGGCCGGCGCCGCTGGGCCTTCGTCGGCAGCGCGCCCGGGCAGGAGGTGCGCTCGGGCAAGCGGCTGCGCGGCCTGCGCGAGGCCGCCCGCGAGGCCGGCGCGCAGGCGCCGCTGACCGCCTTCGTCGCGGACGGCATGAGTGCCGCCGAGGGCCGGTCGGCGGTCGGCGCGCTGCTCGACGCGCATCCCGATGTCGATGCGGTCTTCTGCGCGAACGACGCGCTCGCGACCGCCTCGCTGCGGGCCGCGGCCGACCGCGGACTCGCCGTGCCCGGCCGGCTCGCGGTGCTCGGCTTCGGCGACTTCGACGTGGCCGCCCATACGCAGCCGGCGCTCAGCACGGTGCGCATCCCCGGCCACGACATCGGCACGCACGCGGCGACGGCGCTGCTCGCCCGACTCGACGGGGGGCCGGCGCCCGGCTCGCGCACCGACCTCGGATTCGACATCGTCCGGCGCGAATCCGCCTGAATCGGACCGGACCGCCCCCATCCCGCACAGACGCCGCCGGTATCATTCCCACCCTTCCGAGGAGCCCCGATGAAAGTCCTGTTCACCGACTACGACATGCTCGACGTCTCGCTCGAGCGCACCCTGTTCCGCGAGGCCGGCATCCAGCTGATCGAGGCGCAGTGCAAGACCGAGGACGAGGTGATCGCCGCCTCCGAGGGCTGCTCGGCGCTGCTGGTGCAATACGCGCCGGTGGGTGCCAAGGTCTTCGCCGCGCGCCCCGGCATCGGCCTGGCCTCGCGGATCGGCGCCGGCTACGACACCATCGACGCGAAGGCCGCGCAGGCCGCCGGCGTCTGGGTCGCCAACAGCCCCGACTACGGCGTCGGCGAGGTCTCGAGCCACGCCTTCGCGATGATGCTCGCGTCGATCCGCAACATCGTGCGCTGGAACACCGACGTGAAGGCCGGCACCTGGCACTACACCAGCGCCGGCCGCGTGCCGCGGCTCACCGACATGACCGTCGGCGTGCTGGGCCTGGGCCGCATCGGCAAGCGCTTCGCGCACATCGCGCGCAACACCTTCAAGCGCGTGATCGCCCACGATCCGAACCTGATCGAGGGCGACTTCCCGGCCTACGTCGAGCGCGTGTCGCTGGAGCAGCTCTTCGAGCAGGCCGACGCGATCTCGATCCACTGCCTGCTGAACGACGACACCCGCGGCCTGGTCGGCGCCGACCTGCTGCGCCGGATGAAGCCGGGCTCGTACCTGGTGAACACCGCGCGCGGCGGCATCATCGACCTCGACGGCCTGACGGCCGTGGTCGGCGAAGGCCGGCTCGCCGGCGTGGGCCTGGACGTGCTGCCGACCGAGCCGGTGCCCACGGGCCATCCGCTGCTCGCCGATCCGCGGGTGATCTTCTCGCCGCACTCGGCGTTCTACTCGGTGGCGTCCGAGGTCGAGCTGCGCACCAAGGCCGCGCGCAACATCGTGCAGTGGATGAACACCGGGCGCCCCGGGTACCCGGTGACCCAGGGCACGCGCCAGCCGCCGAAGTGAGGACGGTGCGCCGCGGCAATGTGATCAGCGTGTCGGCGCGGCGCCGAACTCGAGCCTGAAGCGGCTGCCGCCGCCCTCGCGCGGCAGGCAGGCCGCCGCGGCGCCGTGACGCTGCGCGATCTGGCGCACCAGCGACAGCCCGAGCCCGACACCGCCGGCGGCCTCGCCGTGCCCGGCGAGCCGGTGGAAGGGCTCGAAGATCCGTTCGCGTTCGGCCTCGGGCACGCCCGGCCCGCGGTCGAGCACCTCGAGGACCGGGCCCCGCGGTCCCTCCGACAGCAGCACCTCGACCGGAGAGCCGGCGCCGTGGCGGCGCGCGTTCTCCAGCAGGTTGCGCGCCGCGCGGCGCAGCAGCCGCGGGTCGCCCTCGACGGTGAAGCGCGCGCCGGCCGGGGCGTCGCCCCCCGCCCCGTCCACCGACAGCGTCGCCTGCGTCCGCGCCGACTCCTCGGCGAGCAGCGCCAGCAGGTCGACCGGCTCGCGCGCGATGCCGGCGCCGGCGTCGAGTCGGCTCGCCAGCAGGATCTCCTCGATCAGCGCGTCGAGCTCGCCGACATTGCGCTCGACCTCGTCGCGCAGCGCCGCCCGCTGCGCCGCGGCCGCGTCGTCCGCGGCGATGCCGCCGCGGCTGCCGCCGGGACCGGCGCTGCCTTCGGCGGGCTCGGTCAGCAGCGCCGTGGCCATCTTCAGCCGCGCCAGCGGCGAGCGCAGCTCGTGCGAGGCGTTGGCCAGCAGCGAGCGCTGCGCGCGCACCAGTGTCTCGATCCGCTCGGCCGAGCGGTTGAAGCTCGCCGCGAGCGCGGCGACCTCGTCATGGCCCTGCACCGGCACGCGCGCCGACAGGTCGCCCGAGCCGAGCGCCTCGACGCCCCGCTGCAGCCGCTCGAGCCGGCGCGTGAGCCGGCGCACCATCGGATAGGCGCCGATCGCGACCGCCAGCGTGAGCGCCAGCAGCACCGCGCCCCAGCCGAAGGGCGGGCCGCCCTTGAAGCGCCAGATCCGCGCCACCGCCCAGCGGCCATCGGGCAGCCGCACCGACCAGGCCGGCGGCCCGTGCTCGGCCGCGTCGCGCCAGGCGCCCCAGCCTTCCTGCCCTTCGCGTCCGCCGTCGACCCGCATCGGCGACGGCACCGGGCGGCCGGCCGACGCGATGGGCGCGCGCTGTGCATCGAACAGTGCGACGTCGATGCCGGTGCGTGCATGCCAGCGCTCGAGCACCACGCGCTGCGCTTCGGGCGGCGCATCGGCCGGCGGCAGCAGCGCCGCGACCACCTCGGCGACCAGCGCGCGCTCGTCGCGCGAGGCATGCTCGCGGTCGAAGGCGAACTTCCAGCCGAGCGCCGCGATCAGCGCGAAGATCGCCAGGCTGGCGATCATCGACAGGTAGATCCGCAGGTAGAGACGTTTCACTGCGGGCGCTTCACTCGGCGTCCTGCGACTTCGCGAACACGTAGCCCGCGCCGCGCACGGTCACGATGCGCCGCGGATGGCGCGCGTCGTCCTCGATCGCCGCGCGGATGCGGCCGACGTGCACGTCGATCGAGCGGTCGAAGGCGTCGAGCGCCTCGCCGCGCACCCGCTCCATCAGCTGCTCGCGCGTCAGCACCCGGCCGGCCGACTCGGCGAGCGCCACCAGCAGCTCGAACTGGTGGCTGGTCAGCGGGCGCGCGCGGCCCTCGAGCCGCACCTCGCGAGCGCCGCGGTCGATCTCGAGCCGCCCGAACCGCAGCACGTCGGCCCCGCCGGCCGCAGGCCCCGTGCCCGCGCCGCGCCGGCGCAGCACCGCGCGGATGCGGGCGAGCAGCTCGCGCGGCTCGAAGGGCTTGGGCAGGTAGTCGTCGGCCCCGAGCTCCAGGCCGACGATGCGGTCGGCGGTGTCGCCGCGCGCGGTGACCATGACGATCGGCACGTCGGACCCGGCGCGGATGCGCCGGCACAGATCGAGGCCGTCGGCGTCGGGCAGCATCAGGTCGAGCAGCACCAGGTCCACGCCCGGGCCGTCGCGCGCGGCCAGCGCCGCGAGCCCGGCGGCGCCGTCGGGCGCCTGCTCGACCGCGAAGCCGGCGCCCCGCAGGTAGGTGGCGACCATCGCGGCCAGCCGCAGGTCGTCCTCGATCATCAGCACGCGGAACATGGCAGGAGTGTGAGGGGCGACGGGCCGCGACGCCAGGGTCGCGGCCCCGGGGCTCACAGCCAGCGCCGGGTGCGCGCCGCGTACGCGCGCCAGGCCGGCCCGAAGCGCGCGTGCAGCGCCGCGTCCTCGCGCCGCGCGTGGCGCAGGTCGATCCAGGCCGCATAGCCCGCGGCGACCAGCGCCGCGACCGGCGAGCCGAGCGCCGTGGCCGTGCCGGCCAGCACGGCGACGGCACCGAGGTACATCGGATGCCGCCCCAGGCGGTACGGCCCGGTGGCCACCAGCGCGCGGGCCGGATCGTCGACGCACACCGGCGTCGCGTTCCACTCGAGCTCGTCGGCCCCCGCCTTGATCAGCCATCCGCCGCCCGCGATCAGCGCCAGTGCGGCGAGGCCCTGCAGGAGCGACAGCTCGAAGGCCGCCGGCAGCGCACCCGCCAGGGGGCCGGACAGCGACGCCGGCAGCGCGGCCAGCGTCGCCTGCAGCGCCACCGCCGGCAGCAGCCAGAGCAGCGGCGTCACCGACCCGCGGGCCGCCGCCTGCGCCGGCTCGGCGCCGTTCACGACCAGCGCCCCATGCGGCGCTGCATCCGGTCGGCGAGCTTGACCCGCTGCTCCGGCGTCAGCACCTCGGCCGTGTCCGCCATCGCCTGCGCGAAGCGCTTCGAGGCGCCGTCGGCCAGCGCGATCTGCTCGGCACGCAGGCTCTCGATCGCGGCGCGGTCGACGGTCGGCGCACGCAGCAGTTCGACCGAGCGGCGGCGTCCGTCGCGCACCTTCTCGCGCATCGGCATCAGGTCGGTCATCGCGCCCTGCGCGATCGCGGCGATCCGCTGCTTCTGCTCGGGCGTGCCGTCGACCTCGGACACGATGCGATCGGCCATCTTCTCGGTGAAGCGCGCGGCGCGCTCCGGATCCATCTGCCCGGACATCGGGCCGTCGCCCCAGCCGCGGTGCGGCCCGTGCGAGCAAGCGCCGAGCGTCAGCACGCCGGCCACGGCGGCGGCGATGCCGGCGACGCGCCAGCGGCGCGACAGGAAGCGGCTGATGCCACGGGAGGGGCGGGAGAGGGGTGTGTTCACGTGGGGCTCCATCGGTCCTGGGGACGGGACGGACCGGGCGGTCCGTCGATGGAGGCATCGTGCGCGCGCCCGGTCAAGGCGATGCGAGCGCGCGGTAAAGATGTGTGAAGCGGAGGTGTGCCGGAGCGATCCGGCGGCGGGCCGCGCCCGCCGCCGTCGAGGCTCGGTCGGCCGCGCTCAGGCGGTGTACTTCACGACCTTCTGATGCTGCTCGCCCAGGCCCTGGATGCCGAGCGTCATCGTGTCGCCGGCCTTCAGGAACACCGGCGCGGGCTTCATGCCCAGCGCCACGCCCGGCGGGGTGCCGGTGGTGATGATGTCGCCGGGGTTCAGCGTGAACAGCGCGCTCACGTAGGCGACCAGCGCCGCGCAGTCGAAGATCATCGTCTTGGTGCTGCCGCGCTGGCGCGACACGCCGTTGACGTCCAGCCACATGTCGAGCTTGCCCGGGTTGCCGACCTCGTCGGGCGTCACCAGCCAGGGGCCGATGGGGCCGAAGGTGTCGAAGCCCTTGCCCTTGTCCCAGGTCGGGCCGTGCTCGATCTGCCACTCGCGCTCGGACACGTCGTTGACCACGCAGTAGCCGGCGACGTGCGCCAGCGCGTCCTTCTTCGACACGTTGCGCGCGGTGGTGCCGATCACGATGCCGAGCTCGACCTCCCAGTCGGTCTTCTTCGAGCCCTTGGGCAGCATCACGTCGTCGTTCGGGCCGACCATGCAGCTCAGCGTCTTGTGGAAGACGATCGGCTCCTTGGGGATCGGGTTGCCGGTCTCGGCGGCATGGTCCGAGTAGTTCAGGCCGATCGCGACGAACTTGGTGGCGCCGGTGAACGGGATGCCCATGCGCGGCTTGCCGCGCACCAGCGGCAGCTTGTCGGTCTTGAGCTTGGCGAGCTTGGCGAGCGACTTCGGCGAGAGCTGGGCCGGACCGATGTCGGGCACGACGCCGGACAGGTCGCGCAGCTTGCCTTCGGCGTCGATGAGGCCGGGCTTTTCCTTGCCGGGCTTGCCGTAGCGGACGAGTTTCATGCGGGGGATCTCCTGGTGGGGGTGCTTCTTCAGATCATCGTGCCGCCGTCCACGCAGAACGGCTGGCCGGTGGCGAAACGGGATTCGTCGCTCGCGAGGTACACGGCGATCGGCGCGATCTCCTCGGCGGTCGCGAGGCGGCCCATCGGCTGGCGCGCGACGAACATCTTCCGCGCCTCGACCGGGTCGGCGAACGCGTTGATGCGATCGCCCAGGCTCGGCGTGTCGACCGTGCCCGGGCAGATGCAGTTGCAGCGGATGCCGCGCGCGACGTAGTCGATCGCGACCGACTTGGTCAGGCCGATCACGGCGGCCTTGCTGGCGCCGTAGGCGAAGCGGTTGGCGAAGCCCTTCAGGCTCGAGCACATCGAGGCCATGTTGATGATCGAGCCGCCGCCACGCTCG
>JAIYAG010000398.1 GCA_027489195.1 Burkholderiales bacterium
CGCGCTGCGCGACCTCGGCCGCCAGCACGACGCGTCCAACCCCGGCGTGTTCGAACAGCGGCTCGAGTCGCGCGGCCCCGAGGACCTCGCCATCCTGATCTACACGTCGGGCACCACCGGCCGGCCCAAGGGCGCGATGCACTCGCACCGCGGACTGGTCTACACGGTGCGCGGCTACAACCGCATTGCCAGCGGCGACCACACCGACGAGCGGATGTGCTTCCTGCCGTTGTGCCACGTCGCCGAGCGGCTGGGCGGCGCCTTCATCGGCATCTACAGCGGCACGGTGCTCAACTTCGTCGAGAATCCCGAGACCGTCCCCGAGAACGTCCGGGAGATCGCCCCGACGCTGTTCACCGCCGTCCCGCGGATCTGGGAGAAGTTCTACTCGGCCGTGATGATCGGCGTGGCCGAGTCCGGGAAGGTCCAGCAGGCCGCCTACGCGTGGTCGATCGGCGTCGGCCGCTCGATCGCCGACGCGGTCATCGAGGGCCGGCCGGTCGGCGCGATGCAGAAGCTCAAGTTCCGCATCGCACGGCTGATCGCGCTCGACAACGTCCGCAAGCTGATCGGCATCCACCGCGCCCGCTACCTGCTGACCGGCGCCGCCCCGATCTCGCCCGACCTGGTGCGCTGGTACATGGCGCTCGGGCTGCCGATGCTCGAGGTCTGGGGCCAGACCGAGTCCTGCGGCGCATCCACCTGGATGCCCTGGGACCGCATCAAGCCCGGCTCGATCGGGCAGGCCTGCTACTTCAACGAGGTTCGGGTCGACGACAAGACCGGCGAGCTGCTGATCCGCGGACCGAACGTCTTCATGGGCTACCTCAACCAGCCCGAGAAGACCGCCGAGACCGTCGACGCCGAGGGCTGGCTGCACACCGGCGACGTCGGCACCGTCGACGCCGACGGCTTCTTCCGGATCACCGACCGGATGAAGGACATCATCATCACCGCCGGCGGCAAGAACATCACGCCGAGCGAGTTCGAGAACGAGCTGAAGTTCTCGCCCTACGTGACCGACGCCGTGCTGATCGGCGACAAGAAGCCGTTCCTGACGGTGCTGGTGATGATCGACCAGGAGAACGTCGAGCGCTTCGCCCAGGACCACGACGTGCCGTTCTCCAACTACACCAGCCTGACCCGCGCCAAGGAGGTCCAGGACCTCATCTGGCGCGAGATCGAGTCGGTGAACAAGAAGTTCGCGCGCGTCGAGCAGGTCAAGAAGTTCCGGCTGATCGAGACCCAGCTGACCGCCGAGGACGAGGAACTGACCCCCACGATGAAGCTCAAGCGCAAGCTGGTGCAGCAGAAGTACGCCGAGCTCATCGAGGGCATGTATCGCGGCTGACCCGATCCGTGGCAACGTAGCAGCGGTCGTCGCAGCGCCCCTACCGAGGGCGGGCACCGCACCCCTTCACAGAGGAGACGAGACATGAACTTCACGCGCATGACCTCCGTCGCCGTCGGCATCCTCGCGATGACCGTCGGCGCCGCCCAGGCCCAGCAGGGCCAGGGCATCACCAAGGACGAGATCAAGATCGGCACGATCCAGGACCTGTCCGGTCCGGTCGCCGGCTTCGGCAAGCAGACCCGCAACGGGATGGTCCTTCGCGTCGAGGAGATCAACGAGCAGGGCGGCATCAACGGTCGCAAGATCAAGATGCTGATCGAGGACAACGCCTACGATCCGCGCAAGGCCGTGCTCGTCGCCCAGAAGCTGGTGAACCAGGACAAGGTCTTCGCCGTGCTCGGTCACATCGGCACCGCGATGAACAATGCCGCGATGCCCATCCAGTTCGAGAAGGGCGTCATCAACTTCCTGCCGGTGACCGCCGCGCGCGAGATGTACGACCCGCCGCACAAGCTGAAGTTCTCCTTTGCCGCGACGTACTACGACCAGATGCGCGTCGGCGTGCAGGAGATGTACAAGCGCAAGAAGTACCAGAAGGCCTGCGTGATCTACCAGGACGACGAGTTCGGCCTGGAGGTGCTGCGCGGTGCCGAGTGGGCGCTCAAGTCCCTGGGCACCGACTTCGCCGAGAAGACCTCGTTCAAGCGCGGCTCGACCGACTTCTCGTCGCAGGTCGCCCGCATGAAGGCGGCCAACTGCGACCTGGTGGTGATGGGCACCATCATCCGCGAGACCATCGGCACCATCGGCGAGTCGCGCAAGACCGGCTTCTCGCCCGACTTCATGGTCTCGAGCGCCGGCTACACCGACCTGATCCACAAGCTCGGCGGCAAGGCGATGGACGGCCTGTACGGCATGCACACCGCCGCGCAGCCGTACGTCGATACCGCCGACGACAAGATCCGGTTCTGGGCGACGAAGTACCAGACGAAGTTCAACGAGGACCCGACCGTCTTCTCGGCCTACGGCTACACGATCGTCGACATGTTCGCGACGGCGGCGCGGGTCGCGGGCCCAACCCTGACGGTCGACAGCTTCGTGAAGGCGATGGAGTCCACCAAGTTCCCGCCCGACATGTTCGGCGCGCCCGCGATGAGCTTCTCCGCCAACAAGCGGCTCGGGAACGACCAGAGCCGGATGGCGCAGATCCAGAACGGCCGCTGGGTCAAGGTCACCGACTACCTGACGGTGCCGCCGGAGAAGTGATCCTGAGGCTGCGGCGCGCCGCGCGCGCCGCACGGGCCTTGCTGCGGCCGCCTTCGGGCGGCCGTTTGCATTCCGGATCGGGCCGTTACGGTGCGCCCGTGCCTGCGGTCGGAACCGCCGCGTCGCCCGTGATCAGGTCTCCGCGGGCGAGCGAGGGGCCAGCGTGCGCACCCAGCGCTCGAAGGCCGCGTTGTCGAAGGTGTAGACGCCTCGGGGCGACTTCGAGACGATGTTGCGGGCCGCCAGCGACCTCAGCGCGTACTGCACGTTCGTCGCCTCCAGCGCCTGCAGCCCGAGCGCCTTGGCCGCGGCGGCGAGCGTGGCCTTGCTGAACGGCTTGAGCAGCGGATCGGCCGCCACGAGCAGCACCAGATGCCGCTGCAGCGCATCGAGCGCGACCCAGGTGCCCTCGTGGTTCTCCTCCCGGTCCTGCTCGGCGCGCTCCGAGGCGCAGGCCGCCTCGAGCGTGAGCGACGGGTCCATCAGCATCGCGACGATCGCCGACAGGAACGGCTCGGGCTGCTGGGCGAACGCCCGGAACTCCACCCAGGCCTGCGCCACGTCGAGCGTGCGGCCGCAGGCCTGGC
>JAIYAG010000297.1 GCA_027489195.1 Burkholderiales bacterium
ACCTTGGCGGTGCCGCTGCGCTGGATCATGAACAGCCCGACCAGGATCACCAGCGCGATCGGCACCACGAAGCGCGCCAGCGCGGGCTCGACCACGCTGATGCCCTCCACCGCCGACAGCACCGAGATCGCGGGCGTGATCACCGCGTCGCCGAAGAACAGCGAGGCCGCGAAGATGCCGAGCACGCCGATCGCCCAGGTGAGCCGCGGGCGGTCCTTGACCAGTCCGAGCAGGTTCGACAGCAGCGCGAGCACCCCGCCCTCGCCCCGGTGATCGAAGCGCAGCATCACCGTCACGTACTTGAGCGACACGATGATGGTGACCGCCCAGAAGATCATCGACAGCACCGGGAAGATCTTCTCGGGCGTCAGCGGCAGTCCGGTGGGCTCGAGGAAGGCTTCCTTGAACGCGTAGAGCGGGCTGGTGCCGATGTCGCCGAACACCACGCCCAGCGCGGCGAGCACCAGCGGCGGCATGCGCTGCGACGAGGGGGCGGTCATGGAGGCGGAGTGTGTCGCGCGGGGCGACAGCCGATCGGGATGGCGCGGATGCTAGCACCGTGAGGCCCGGTGCGCTCGGCTCGTTGGCGGGGCCGCGGCTGCAGGGGCAGCCGCGGCGCCACAGTCTGGCGGAGGGTGGGGGATTCGAACCCCCGAAGGGTGTTAACCCTTACACGCTTTCCAGGCGTGCGACTTCAACCGCTCATCCAACCCTCCGGAACCCTCGATTGTACCGCAGCCGGCAGGCCCTTCCGGACGCGGCCGTTCCGCGGACTCAGCCGCCGAGCAGCAGGGCCAGCGTCCGGCGCCGGACCTCGGGTCCGAGCGCCGTCTGCGCGTGGTAGCCGTCCCAAGGCGAGCCGTCGAGGTCGTCCGACAGCTCGCCCAGCCGCGGAAACGGGTGCAGCACGGTGGCGTCCCGGCGCAGCACGCGGCGGGCGCGGGCCAGATCCATGGACAGGAGCTCGCCGTGCCGCGCGTCCGGCACGTTCCAGTACTGCACGGGCGTCATGTAGACGAAGTCCGCTCGCGCGAGCGCGGCGTCGACCGTCGCCGCGTCGCTCGCCTCGATCTGCTCGGCGCGCTCGGGCAGGAACCGCGCGGGCATCCCGAAGCCGGCCGGGGCGAGCAGCACGATGCGCACGTCCTGTCGCGCCAGCAGCCGGACCAGCGAGTGGTGGACACGGTGGTCGCGCAGGTTGCCCATCATCACCACCGTACGTCCCTCGAGTCCGGTGCGACGCATCGCCGCGACGTCGACCAGGGCCTGCGTCGGATGCTCGTTGCTGCCGTCGCCGGCATTGACGACCGGGGCACCCAGCCGCGCCAGGCGCTCGGCGCTGAGCGGCTCGGTGCTGCGCACCGCCACGCAGCTGCTCAGCAGGCTGAGCTGGCAGACCTCGTCGTGCAGGTCGCACTGGTCCCGCAGCGCGTCGCCGGTCGTCGTGATCGGCAGCGGCGTGAGCCCCAGCCGCAATGCGGCCGCGGCGAAGCTCGACAGCGTGCGCAGGCTCGGCTGCTGGAAGAGGCAGGCGAGCGTGCCGCGCCGCGCCGCGCGCCCGACGCTGGGCGTGAACCCGGGGCGCGTGATCCGCTCGACCTCGGCGTCGGTCAGCGCGTCGACCGACAGCAGGTGGCGCGCGCCGCTCATGCGAGCTCCACCGCGACGGCGCCGTACGCGAGATCGGGGCGGCCCGCGGCCTCGTGCCGCGTCGCCAGCGCGCGGTAGGCCTGGCGGACCGATTCGCGCTCGGCGTCGCCGACGTACAGCGTGCAGTCGGCGAGCGCGGGCAGTGCGTCGCGCAGCGGGCTCGGATTCGCGCCGGACCGACGACCGTCGATGCGCAGCACCGGCTCGTCGTGCAGCAGCGACCAGCGCGCCCTGCCCTCGCCGAGCGTCGCGGCCACGCGCCGCGGCCAGTCCCATCGGGCCTCGGCCGCCGATCCGGCGGTCAGACCGAGCATCAGGGCCTGCAGCCGGGTCACCGCCGGCAGCTCGCGACGCAGCGCGGCCAACGACTCGAGCACCGCGTTCTGCAGCGCCAGGCCGTCCTCGCCGCCGTCGGACGTCAGCGGCAGCACGCCGGAGCGCGGCGCGAGACCGAACGGCATGTTGGCGATCACCAGCACCGTGCCGCGCAGGCCTCGCACCAGGCCGCGCGGCACGCCGTCGCGCACATCGTTCAGCGCGATGACCGTCGAGGCGTTCGGCACCTGGTTGAGGATCCGGTTCACCTCGGCATAGGCGAGTGCGCGCGGGTTCACGTCGAGCATCACGCGCTGCGCGGCGTCGAAGCCGAGCGCCGAATGGCCGCAGCCGCAGGCCAGGTCGATGACTGCGTCCGGTGACGACCAGCCGAGCCGGCCGGCCAGCCGCAGCAGCGTCCCCGACTCGTCGTCGAACGGGAACACGCGCCGCTCCGCATCGACCCAGACACCGTCGGTGGCGAAGAGGCGGCCGGCACGCTCGTTCACCCGCAGCATCAGCTGCCCCTCGACCGCGAACCCCGCTTCGGCGAGCGCATCGGCCGAGGCGCCGGCGGTCAGCCGGAAGCGGCTTGCCTGCCCCGGCCCTGCCCGCCACGCGCGATAGTCGGGCGACAGGCACAGCGCCCGCATGGCCTCGCGCACGCGCTCGGCAAGCTCGGGCGAAGACCGCAGGAGACGGGCGGTTCGGAACAGGGCATCGGTGCTTGGCATCGTCGGCGTGTTCTCTGTGCTCGGGCCGGCGAACGCCGTCCTCGGCAGCGATGAGAACGCCGCGCGACAGCCGCGGGCGTGACTTCCGTCACGCGCACCGGTCGGGGTGCGACGGACGGTCGAATCGGCTGCGCGCCCGGCCTCAAGTCCCGCGACGCGCGGTCGCGGGCCGCGGCTCAGGCCGCCTTCAGGTTCGGATACCGGACGGTCTCGACGAGCCGCTGGGTCTCGCGCGAAGGCGGTGGCGTGACCAGGCTGATCAGCACGATCACGACGAATCCGACCGGCACGCCGAACACGCCGGCCGCGATCGGCTGGATCTCCCACCAGAGGCCCTCGACCGGCGCCGAGCGGGGAATGCCGAAGGCGATCTCGCGCAGCCAGACCTGGGTCGAGATCATGTAGTAGAAGGTCGTCGCGAAGCCGGCGATCATGCCCAGCGAAGCGGCCAGGCCGGTCGTGCGCTTCCAGAAGATGCCGAGCACCAGTGCGGGGAAGAAGCCCGCCGCCGCGAGCGAGAACGCCGCCGAGACCAGGAACAGGATGTCCGCGGGCTTCTGGGCCGCGACCAGCGCGGCGAGCACCGCGACGACCAGCAGCAGCACCTTCGAGATGAGCACGCGGCGAGCGGTCGGCGCGTCCGGGTCGATCATCTTGTAGTAGAGGTCGTGCGACAGCGCGTTGGCGATCGTCAGCAGCAGGCCGTCGGCGGTCGACAGCGCGGCCGCGAGGCCGCCCGCCGCCACCATCCCCGAGATCACGTAGGGCAGCCCGGCGATCTCGGGCGTGGCCAGCACGACGATGTCGCTGCCGATGCTGATCTCCGCGAGCTGCACGACGCCGTCGCGGTTGACGTCGGTGATCGACATGAGCGTCGGATCGACCCTCGACCAGGACTGCACCCACGCGGGCAGGCTGGTGAACGCCGTGCCCACCAGGTCGTTGTAGACGACGTACTTCACCAGCACCGCGAGCGCCGGCGCGGTGAAGTACAGCAGGATGATGAAGAACAGCGACCAGGTCACCGAGGTCCGGGCCTGCCTGACCGACGGCGTCGTGTAGTACCGCATCAGGATGTGCGGCAGCGCCGCCGTGCCGACCATCAGGCAGAACACCAGCGCGAGGAAGTTCCGGCGGGCGACGTCCCGCGCCGGCTCGTCCTTGCCGGCGAACGCCTCGCCGTGGCGCAGCGGCGGATTGGCCCGGGCGGCTGCGGCCCGATCCTTCGCCCACTGCGCGCGGGCGGCGGCCTCGTCCTTCGGGAACCGTCCCAGCGCCTCCTCGGCGGCCTTGATGCGATCGGCCCCCGCCTGCGCGCCCTTGAGCACCGACACCTCGCGCTCGAGCCGCGCCCGGCCATCCGCGTACGCCCGGGCGGGATCCTTCAGCGCCTCCTCAGCGCTCGCGGCCCGGTCGCGGAAGATCTGCCGCACCTCCTTTTCCTTGGGGTCGTCGATCAGCTTCTGCTCGATCGCGGTGACCTTCTCGAGCTGCGAGCCGTAGGCCAACTGGGGCACCGGGATGCCGGTCTGCTTCACCGACAGCCAGATCACCGGGATGAGGTAGGCGATGATCAGGATGATGTACTGGGCGACCTGGGTCCAGGTGACCGCCTTCATCCCACCCAGGAACGAGCACACCAGGATGCCCGCCAGTCCCAGGAAGATGCCGATGGAGAAGTCCACACCCGTCAGGCGCGTCGTGATCAGGCCCACGCCGTAGATCTGCGCGACCACGTAGGTGAACGAGACCGTGATCGCGATCACGATCCCGATGAAGCGCGGGATGTG
>JAIYAG010000084.1 GCA_027489195.1 Burkholderiales bacterium
CCCGGTCCTTGAACGTCCCCGGCTCGCCCTCGTCGGAATTGCAGACGAGGTACTTCTGGCCCGGGAACTGCCGCGGCATGAAGCTCCACTTCAGCCCGGTCGGGAAGCCCGCGCCGCCGCGGCCGCGCAGCCCCGAGGCCTTGACCTCGGCGATCACCTGCTCGGGCGTCATGCCCGTGGTGAGGATCTTGGTCAGTGCCTCGTAGCCCCCGCGCTTGCGGTAGGCCTCGATGCTCCAGCCGTCGGGCGACGTCAGGTCGGCGTAGATCTGCGGCGTGATGTGCCGGCCGTGGAAGCAGGTCTCCTGGACGCGTACGTCGGAGAGCGCCTGGCGGAAGTCGTTCGCACCCATCTGGTCGTCTCCGGTGTTCAGGCTTTCTTCAGCTCGTCGACCAGCGCGTCGAGCCGCTCTGTGCCCATGAAGCTGCACATCCGCTTGTTGTTCACCAGCATGACGGGCGCGTCGCCGCAGGCCCCGAGGCACTCGGCCTCGGCGAGCGTGAAGCGGCCATCGGCGGAGGTCTCGCCGAAGTCGATGCCCAGCTTCTGCTTCAGGTAGTGCGCCGCCTTCTCGCCGTCGCGCAGCTGGCAGGGCAGGTTCGTGCAGACCGCGATCCGGAAGCGTCCCGGCTTCGTGGTGAGGTACATGTTGTAGAAGGTCGCGACCTCCCACACCGCGATCGGCGGCATCTGCAGGTACGCGGCCACCGCATCGATCACAGGCTGCGAGACCCAGCCGACCTCGTCCTGCGCGATCGCGAGCACCGCCATCACGGCGGACTGCTTCTGCTCGGCGGGGAACTTCGCGACCTCGCGGTCCATCCGTGCATAGACGGCCGGGGACAGCTGGAGCGGGGCGGACGTGTCCATGGAATCGGGGGCTGCGTTCATCGATCGATCTCGCCGAACACGATGTCCTGCGTGCCGATCAGGGTCACGACGTCGGCGAGCATGTGGCCGCGGGCCATCTCGTCGAGCGCCTGCAGATGGGGGAAGCCCGGCGCGCGGATCTTCAGACGGTACGGCTTGTTCGCGCCGTCGGAGACCAGGTAGATGCCGAACTCGCCCTTCGGGTGCTCGACGCTCGCGTAGGCCTCGCCCTCGGGCACGTGCATGCCCTCGGTGAAGAGCTTGAAGTGGTGGATCAGCTCTTCCATGTTCGACTTCATCGCGACGCGCGAAGGCGGCGCGACCTTGTGGTCGTCGACGATCACCGGCCCGGGGTTCTTGCGCAGCCAGTCGACGCACTGGCGCACGATCCGGTTGCTCTGGCGCATCTCCTCGATGCGGACCAGGTAGCGGTCGTAGCTGTCGCCGTTGCGCCCGACCGGGATGTCGAAGTCCATCCGGTCGTAGACCTCGTAGGGCTGGGTCTTGCGGAGGTCCCAGGCAATGCCCGAGCCGCGCAGCATCGGACCGGTGAAGCCCAGCGCCTTGGCGCGCTCGGGGGACACCACGCCGATGCCGACCAGCCGCTGCTTCCAGATCCGGTTGTCGGTGAGCAGCGTCTCGTAGTCGTCGACATAGCCCGGGAAGCGCTCGGTGAAGGCCTGGATGAAGTCCAGCATCGAGCCCTGGCGATCGACGTTGAGCTCGCGGATCGCGCGCTCGTTGCGGATCTTGTTGACCACGAACTGCGGCATGCGGTCGGGCAGGTCGCGGTAGACGCCGCCCGGGCGGTAGTAGGCCGCGTGCATGCGCGCGCCCGACACCGCCTCGTAGCAGTCCATCAGGTCCTCGCGCTCGCGGAACGCGTACAGGAAGACCGTCATCGCGCCGACGTCGAGCGCGTGCGCACCGAGCCACATCAGGTGGTTCAGGATCCGCGTGATCTCGTCGAACATCACCCGGATGTACTGCGCACGCTCCGGCACCTGCACGCCGAGCAGCTTCTCGATCGCCATGACGTAGGCGTGCTCATTGCACATCATCGACACGTAGTCGAGGCGATCCATGTACGGCACGTTCTGGAGGAACGTGCGCGTCTCGGCGAGCTTCTCGGTGGCGCGGTGCAGCAGTCCGATGTGCGGGTCGGCGCGCTGCACGACCTCGCCGTCGAGCTCGAGCACCAGCCGCAGCACGCCGTGTGCGGCGGGATGCTGCGGTCCGAAGTTCAGCGTGTAGTTCTTGATCTCTGCCATGGTCCTGCTCCCCGGTCCGGCCGCCTCAGCGGCCGATCCCGTAGCCTTCCTCGCGGATCACGCGGGGCACGATCTCGCGCGGCTCGATGGTCACCGGCTGATAGATGACACGGCGCTGCTCGGGGTCGTAGCGCATCTCGACGTAGCCGGTGACCGGAAAGTCCTTGCGGAACGGATGGCCGACGAAGCCGTAGTCGGTGAGGATCCGGCGCAGGTCGGCGTGACCGTCGAAGACGATGCCGTACAGGTCGAAGGCCTCGCGCTCGAACCAGCCGACCGCCGGCCAGATCTCGGTCAGCGACGCCACGAGCGGCAGCTCGTCGTCCGGGCAGAACGTGCGCACGCGAAGCCGATGGTTGAGCTCGACCGACAGCAGGTGCACGACCACCGCGAAGCGCGGACCGTCGTGGGCCCCCTGACCGTAGTCGAGGTAGTCCATCCCGCACAGGTCGAGCGCGGTGTCGAAGCGCAGCGACGGATGGTCGCGCAGCCGGGTCGCCACCTCGAGGTGGTCCGCAGCGCGCACGACCAGGGTCAGCTCGCCGAGGCGCTCGGTCAGCGCGACGACACGCTCGCCGAGCACGTCCTCGACGGCGGCCTTCAGGGTATCCAGGGAGCTCATCGGGGGGCCTTCAGCGCGCGATCGTGCTCGTGCGGCGGATCTTGTTCTGCAGCTGCAGGATCCCGTAGAGGAGCGCCTCCGCCGTCGGCGGACAGCCCGGCACGTAGACGTCGACCGGCACGATCCGGTCGCAGCCGCGGACCACCGAGTACGAGTAGTGGTAGTAGCCGCCGCCGTTGGCGCAGGAACCCATCGAGCTCACCCAGCGCGGCTCGGCCATCTGGTCGTACACCTTGCGCAGGGCGGGCGCCATCTTGTTGCACAGCGTGCCGGCGACGATCATCACGTCGGACTGCCTGGGACTCGGCCGGAACATGATGCCGAACCGGTCGAGGTCATAGCGCGACGCCCCGGCATGCATC
>JAIYAG010000333.1 GCA_027489195.1 Burkholderiales bacterium
ACACCACGTCCTGCGAGGCCGACAGGAACGCGATCGCGACCGCGATCACGCCGAGCATGCCGATGGACGTCCTGGGGTCGAAGCTCGCCATGCCGAAGCAGGCGATCGCGAGCAGCAGCTGGGTGATCAGCAGCCAAGCGCGGCGGCGCCCGAGAAACGGCGGCTCGAAGCGGTCGAGCAGCGGCGCCCAGACGAACTTGAAGGTGTACGGCAGCCCCGCGAGCGCGAAGATGCCGATCGTCTTGATGTCGATGCCCTCGACGGTGAGCCAGGCCTGCAGCGTGCCCGAGGACAGCGCCAGCGGCAGCCCGCTCGCGAAGCCGAGCCCGAGCATCGCCGCGATCCGCCCGGAAGCGAACACCTGGGCGAGCGGGGCGAGGGAGGCGCGGGCTGCGGACATGGGGTCGGGCGAGTGTATCAGCGCGTCCGGACGCGCGACGCGGCGCGATGGCGCTCGGGAGCGAGGGTTGCTAGGCTGCGGCCATGACCGGCTCGCTTGGCTCGTGGAAGACCGATGCGCACGCCACGGCACGCGCGGCCGCGGCCGCGCTCGCCTGCGTGATCGCGCTGGCGCCGGTGCCCCACGAGGCACGCGCGCAGCAGCCCGGCGCCGCCGCGTCGGCGCCGTCGCCCGCCACCGCATCGCGCACGATGCCCGACGGCCAGGCGGAGGCGCGCAAGCGCGAGGCGCTGTCGCAGGACGAGGGCATCGCGGTGCCCCAGCGCAGCCGGATCGCGTCGCTGGCGAGCGCACAGCGGGTCGAGGCGCAGGCGCAGGCCCAGTACGGCCAGCTGCTCAAGCAGGCCTCGTCGCAGGGCGCGCTCGCCCCGCCCGACTACCCGCCGCTGCTGCGCCTGAAGGCGATCGCCGAGCGGCTGATCCCCCACTCCCGGCGCTTCAGCGACCGCAGCGACGCCTGGCGCTGGGAGGTGAACCTGCTGGGCTCGAAGCAGGTGAACGCCTTCGTGATGCCCGGCGGCAAGATCGCGTTCTACACCGGCATCATCGACCGGCTCAGGCTCACCGACGACGAGATCGCGATGATCATGGGCCACGAGATGGCGCACGCGCTGCTCGAGCACGGCCGCGAGCGCGAGGGTCAGGCACGGCTCGCGCAGATCGCCACGGTCGGGGCCTCGGTGTTCTCGCAGATCCTCGGCTACGGCGACCTCGGCGGGCAGCTCGCCTCGGGTGCCTCGCAGCTGACGCTGCTCAAGTTCAGCCGCGGCGACGAGGCCGAGGCCGACCTCGTGGGCATGGACATCGCCGCGCGCGCCGGCTACGACCCGCGTGCCGCGATCAAGCTGTGGCAGAAGATGTCGTCGCTGGCCGGCGGCCAGGGCCAGCCGCCGCAGTTCCTGTCGACCCACCCGGCGCACGCCACGCGGATCGACACGATCGGCGCGGCGCTCCCGAAGGTGATGCCGCTGTACGCGAGAGCCCTGGGCGTCGCGCCGGATGCGCTGCCGCCCTACGCGTCGAACTGGGGTCCGCCGATCAGGTGATCGGCGACGCCCCGAGCCGCCGCGGCCCGGCGCGTCGCGGGGCCTGCGATCAGTCGCGGACCTGGATCAGCTTGCCGCTGTCCGTCAGCAGGTAGAGGTAGCCGTCGGGGCCCTGCTGCACATCGCGGATGCGCTCGCCGAGGGAGGCGAACAGTCGCTCGCGGGTGACCTCGCGGCGACCGGCCGTGTCGAGCTGCACGCGCCAGAGCGCCGTGCCGGCGAGGGCGCCGAAGAAGATGTTCCCGCGCCACTGGGGGAACTTCGTGGCGGTGTAGAACATCAGGCCGGCAGGCGCGACCGAGGTCGGCGTCCAGGTGCTGATCGGCTCGATGTACGCCGGGGCGTGCTGCCCGCCGCCGATCGCGCAGCCATTGCCCACCGGGTCGCCGTACTGGCAGCCGTAGCTGACGTTCGGCCAGCCGTAGTTGCCGCCGACGGTCACGATGTTGAGTTCGTCGCCGCCCTGCGGGCCGTGCTCGTTGACCCACAGCGCCCCGGTGTCGGGATGCACGGCCGCGCCCTGCGGATTGCGGTGGCCCCAGCTCCACAGGCTGGGCCGCCCGCCCGGGGGCGATGCGTTGCCCGCCGGAATGGAGCCGTCGCGGTTGATCCGGACCACCTTGCCGAGCGAGGTGGTGACGTCCTGCGCCGGGCTGCCCTGCCCGCGCTCGCCGAGGGTCACGAACAGGGTCTTGTCGGAGCGGAATGCCATGCGGCTGCCGAAATGCACGCCGGAGTTGGCGACCTTCGGGACCTGCCTGAAGATGACCGCCACGTCCTGCAGGCTCGTGCCGACCAGGCGCCCGCGGCCGACCGCGGTGCCCACCATGCCGGCCTCGGCGCCGGTGCCCGGCTCCGCGAAGGAGAAGTAGACCCAGGGCGTGGCCGCGAAATCCGGGTCCAGCACGACGTCGAGCAGGCCGCCCTGTCCGGTCGTGCTGACCGCGGGCACGCCGCTGACCGTCGCCTGCACGCTGCGGCCGTCGGCCGACAGGATGACCAGGCTGCCGCCGCGCTGCGTGACCAGCATCCGGCCGTCCGGCAGGAAGGTCATGCCCCAGGGCGACTGCAGGGTGGTGTTCAGGACGACGGTCTTGGGCGCGACCGGCGCCAGCGATCCGGCCGGTGCCGGCGCCGGCGACGAAGCCGGCGCGGAGTACGTGCCCGCCGGGGTGCTCGTCGAGGTGCCCGCCGGGGCGGCGCTGCCCGCGGCCCCCGCCGTGGCGGCCGCGTCGGCGGCCGCCGCCGTACCGTCGCCGGTCTGGGTGGTGTCGCCGCCGCCGCACGCGGTCAGGGCCACCAGACAGGACGCCAGAAGCACGGTCCGTCCGAATCTCGCGTGTCGCATGTGAATCTCCGCCAAAGTGCAAATGGGGTCGGCGCAGGGTAAGCGCGCACCGGGCGGCGGCGGTCGTTTGCGGCGCTTCTGGCCGACGAACGCGGGAATCGGGGGAACGAGCGTCGGCCGGGCCCCGGACTCGGGGCGACGGAGCAACGAGCGCGGGCGGCCTGCGGGCCGCCGAACGCTCAGGCCGCGATCGCGTAGTCGCTCGTCAGCGGCGCGTCGTCGGAGAACCGCTGCGCGGTGTAGATCTCGGCGCGCGTCGCCGCCTGCGCGATGCCGGGGGTCGCGATCTGGTAGTCCAGCCGCCAGCCCACGTTCTTCGCCCAGGACTGGCCGCGATTGCTCCACCAGGTGTAGCGCTCGGGCGCCTCGTCGAGGCGGCGGAAGACGTCGACCCAGCCGTGCTCGTCGAACAGGCGCGTGAGCCAGGCGCGCTCCTCGGGAAGGAACCCGGAGTTCTTCCGGTTGCTCTTCCAGTTGCGCAGGTCGATCTCCTTGTGCGCGATGTTCACGTCGGCCACGAGGATGAACTCCCGCTCGGCCTTCAGCGCCTGCAGGTGCGGGAACACGGCGTCCAGGAAGCGGTACTTGACCGCCTGGCGCTCCTCGCCGCTGGTGCCGCTGGGAAAGTAGACGCTGATGAGACTGAGCTTGCGGCCGGGCTTGTCGAAGCGCTTCTCCACCCATCGCCCCTCGCCGTCGAACTCGGCAATCCCCAATCCGGTGACGACGTCGCTGGGCTCCTCCCGGGTGTACAGGCCCACCCCGGAGTAACCCTTCTTCTCGGCATAGTGGAAATGGCCGTCGAGCTTGTCGCAGCTGCGGAACTTGCTCTCCACGACGTCGGCCTGCGCCTTGAGCTCCTGCACGCCGACGGCATCGGCCTGCTGCTGGGCCAGCCAGTCGAAAAAGCCCTTGCTGGCGGCGGAGCGGACGCCGTTGAGGTTGGCGGTGATGAAGCGCATCGGGGCGGTTGGGGGGCGGCAAAACCCCAGTATCGCAGTGCAGCAAATGCACAACAGCGACGGGTCGCTGTCATCACGAAACCGTCACGCGATCTTTACTATCCCGTAGCAATCCAGAGGCATCACAAGTGCCCACGCCTCTCTCCCCCGTCCGTCTGCCCATCAACCCCGAGGATTTCTCATGCCCAAGATCCTATCCACCCCGACCCTGCTCGCGCTGGCGCTGGGTGCGGCCTTCCCGCTGCAGTCCGCCGTCGCCCAGGCCGCGCCGGAGCCCGAAGCCAAGAAGGATGTGAACCAGCTGCAGGCCGTCATCGTCACCGGCAGCCGCCGCGCCGAGAACCTGAAGGATGTGCCGCTGTCGATCTCGGCGATCAAGTCCGAGGAACTGGACACCTACAACGCCAGCGGCCAGGACATCCGCGCGCTGTCGGGCAAGGTGCCCAGCCTGAACATCGAGTCCGACTACGGCCGCACGTTCCCGCGCTTTTACGTGCGCGGCCTGGGCAACACCGACTTCGACATGAACGCCTCCCAGCCGGTGGGTCTGGTGTACGACGACGTCGTGCAGGAAAGCATCG
>JAIYAG010000339.1 GCA_027489195.1 Burkholderiales bacterium
TCGCTCGCGTCGCCGGACACGCCGCAAGGCGCGTGGTCGCCGTTGAAGTTGTGGCCGAGCTCGTGGGTCATGATCCGCTTCCAGACCGGGTCGGACGCGCTGTAGATCCCCATCGCCGAGGCGCCGCCGACGTAGCCGACGCCGGCGATCCCGAAGGCGGTGAGCGACGGGACCAGGCCGTAGTAGTGCGTGTGGACGCTGGTGGTCTCGATCGAGCGCAGCAGCTCGAGCTCGCTCAGGGCGAGGCCCCAGTCCGCGTCCGCATCGACGCCGTTGGTGACACTGCCGAGCGTGTAGGGCGCGCGCACGCTGACCACGATGCGGTCGCGGGCGATCGGGAACCGGAGGGCGATCTCGTCGAGCGTCGCGGCGATCACGTCGGACCCGAGCGTCGGGGCGTGGGGCCCCGACTGCAGCGGCACCAGCACGATGGACAGGCGCGTGTCGGCACCGACCTTCGGCGCGTCCTGCACGACCGAGACCGTCCCGCCCTGGGCGCTGGCGTCCATCGAGATCTCGACCCTCAGGCCGGGCACGACCCAGGCATCGTCGAGCCGGGCCATGAAGGTCCTCGAGCCGTCGGCGCGCAGCGAAGACGGCAGGGCCGAACCCGCGGCCAGCATCGGCAGCGACGCCGGCCCGGTCATCGTCCGCGTGCCGACCGGGCTGCTGCCGACGAACACGTTCAGCGTCAGCACCGGCGCCGCGACGCCGGACTGGCCCGAGACCACGTAGGCCCGGACCCAGGTCTCCCGTCGGGGCACCAGCCGCTGGCGGGCATCGGTGTCCGGCTGCGACAGCACCTGCGCGTACTCGATCGATTCGACGCGGGTCGTGCAGGTGCCGACCGACACCGTCCCGGCGAACACCGACGGCTGGCTGGCCGACTCGAGCGTGACCGCGCCGCAGACCCCGCCCGTCGGGACGCTGAATGCGAGCTGCGTGGCGCTGCGCGTGCCGATCGTCGCCGACTGGCCGGCGACCGTGACGGCGCTCACCTCGCCCAGGCCGCTGCCCGACAGCGTGACGGTGGCACCGGCCGCGACGCTCGCGGCCAGCGGCTGGAGCACGCGGATGCGGGGAATCACGGTCAGCGGTCCGGGCCAGTCGAAGCGTCGGCCCGAGGTGGAGATCAGGCCCAGCGGGCCGCTGACGGCCTCGAGCGGCACGCCCACCTGCAGCACCGTGCTGCCCGAGGGCGACTGGACGGCGGCGCTCACGCCACCGGCGAAGGCGACCTCGCGGATCCGGTCCAGCCCGCTGCCGGACAGGGTCAGCGCCGAACCGGCCAGCACGGCCGCGGGCGAGGCACCCGTCACCACCGCCGGCGGATCGACGGTCACCACCTGCGGCGTGTAGCGGACGGTCGCGTTGCGCTCGACCAGGGTGAGGAACTGCGTCGATGCGCCGGCCGGCACGTCGACCTCGAGCCAGCCCGACGCGCGGGCGACGATCGGCAGCACGCTGTCGCCGAGCCGGACCGACTCGACCTCGTCGAAGCCCTCGCCCGACAGCACGATCCGGGCCGGCGGCGTGACGATGCTGGGGCTGACCGACTTGAGCGACGCCGAGACGACCACGGGCGCCGCCGGCAGGGATGCGGCGGCTGCCGCCGGGGCCGCGGCCGCCGGACTCGCCGCGGCCGTGCCACCGCCGCCGCCGCCGCACGCCGCCAGCGCTCCGGCGAGCGTCGCCATGACGAGGGCGAGGCAGGCGGTGCGCAGGCGGTGCGACGCAGGGGTCTGGGGCAGCACGGGCGGGCGATGAGTGGCCGGTCCTGGAGTGTCGGCACAGCCCGGACGGGGCTACAGCCACAGCGGCCGGACGCGCGATCCGGCCCGGCGGCCGGCAGCCTGGCGGTTCGGCAACCCAACACCCCGGTCCCCGCAGGCTCGGGAAGGCGCCGGCCCGGGACCTCGGAGAGACCCGCGGCGGGCGTCGCGCGCGCCCGGTCGGACAGGGCTTTTCCCGTACCATCGGCCGACCCCTCGCCTGCACCACCGGACACTCCCTCGATGTCAGACCCCGTCGTCCGCCCCGCGGACCGCCCGCCCATCCGCATCCGCGGCGCACGCCAGAACAACCTCCGAAACCTCGACCTCGACATCCCGACCGGCGAGCTGGTCGTCGTCACCGGCGTGTCCGGATCGGGCAAGTCCTCGCTGGTGTTCGACACGCTCTACGCCGAAGGCCAGCGCCGCTACGTCGAGACCTTCTCGGCCTACGCCCGCCAGTTCCTCGACCGGATGGACAAGCCGCAGGTCGACCGCATCGACGGCGTGCCCCCGGCCATCGCCATCGACCAGACCAACCCGGTCCGGACCTCGCGCTCGACGGTCGGCACGATGACCGAGCTCAACGACCACCTGAAGCTGCTGTTCGCACGGGCCGCCCGGCTGCACTGCCGCCGCTGCAGCCGACCGGTCTCGCGCGACACCGTCGCCAGCATCCGGGCCGCGCTGGCGACGCGCGCCGCGGCGGCCGGCGATCCGCGCCTGGTGATCGGCTTCCCCGTCCAGGTGCCGGTGAACTTCACCGAGGCCGAGATCGAGTCGCACCTGCTCGCGCAGGGCTACACGCGGGTGCATGCCCGCCTGCCGGGCAGCGCCACCGTCGGTCCGACGCTGGTGGTCGTGCAGGACCGGCTGCGGCTGGCCGGCGCCGACGAGGCACGTGTCGCCGAGGCCCTGGAGGCGGCGCTGCACCGCGGCGCGGGCCGCATGCAGGTCCACGTCCTCGCCGACGACGGCAGCGACGCCGAGGTCTGGCGCTACTCCAGCGCGCTCGCCTGCGCGGACTGCGGCATCACCTACGCCGATCCCAGCCCCAGCCTCTTCTCGTTCAACTCCCCGATCGGCGCCTGCGAGACCTGCCGCGGCTTCGGCCGCGTGATCGGCATCGACCTCGGCCTGGTGATCCCCGACGGCACGAAGACGCTGGCCGGCGGCGCGGTCAAGCCGTGGCAGACCGAGAGCTACAAGAACTGCCAGGTCGAGCTGCTCAAGTACGCGAAGACCCGCGGTGTGGCCACCGACATCCCCTGGAAGGACCTGCCGCCCGAGCACCGCGACTGGGTGATCGAGGGCGGCGAGGACTGGAAGGGCGACTGGAACCGGCAGTGGTACGGCGTGCGCCGCTTCTTCGGCTGGCTCGAGTCGAAGGCGTACAAGATGCACATCCGGGTGCTGCTGTCGCGCTATCGCGCGTACACGCCGTGCACCGTCTGCAACGGCGCGAGGCTGCGGCCCGACGCGCTGCTCTGGCGGGTCGGCTCCGGCCCCGATGCCGACACGGCCTTCGAGGATGCCGGCGCGGGCGCCCTCGGACGGTACCGGCGCTTCATGCCCTCGGGCGTCGAATGGACCGACGCGCAGCTGCAGGCGCTGCCGGGGCTGTGCGTGCACGACGTGATGCTGCTGCCGCTCGAGCGCGTGGCCCGGCTGTTCGGCACGCTGGCGCTGCCCGCCCCGCTCGACGAGGCCACCGAGCTGCTGCTCACCGAGATCCGCGCGCGGCTGCGCTACCTCGGCGACGTCGGCCTGGCCTACCTGACCCTCGACCGGCAGTCGCGCACGCTGTCCGGCGGCGAGGTCCAGCGGATCAACCTCACCACCGCGCTCGGCACCTCGCTGGTCAACACGCTGTTCGTGCTCGACGAGCCCTCGATCGGCCTGCATCCGCGCGACATGAACCGCGTGATCGGCGTGATGAAGCGGCTGCGCGACGCCGGCAACTCGCTGGTCGTCGTCGAGCACGACCCGCAGGTGATGTTCGCCGCCGACCGCATGCTCGACATCGGCCCCGGCCCCGGCGAGCGCGGCGGCCAGATCGTCTACTGGGGCGAGCCCGAAGGCCTGCGGCGGGCCCAGACCCTGACCGGCGACTACCTGTCGGGGCGCAAGACCATCCCGGCGTCGCAGCTCGCGCCGGTCACCGCCTCGACGCCCAGGCTGGTGCTCGAGGGCGCGCGCGAGCACAACCTGCGCAACGTCTCCGTGCAGATCCCGCTCGGGCGGCTGGTCTGCCTCACCGGCGTGTCCGGCAGCGGCAAGTCGACGCTGATGCAGGACGTGCTGCTGCCCGCGCTGCTGAAGGCCAAGGGCAAGCCGAGCGAGGCGCCCGGTGCCTACGACCGCCTGCTCGGCGACGACTGGCTCGAGGACGTGGTCTTCGTCGACCAGTCGCCGATCGGCAAGACCACGCGCTCGAACCCGGTCAGCTACGTCGGTGCCTTCGACGCGATCCGCAAGCGCTTTGCCAACGCCGACATCTCGAAGGAGCGCGGCTACACCGCCGGCACCTTCAGCTTCAACTCGGGCGACGGCCGCTGCCCGACCTGCGGCGGCAACGGCTTCGAGCACGTCGAGATGCAGTTCCTCTCGGACGTCTACCTGCGCTGCCCCGACTGCGACGGCCGGCGGTACCGCCAGGAGATCCTCGAGGTCATGGTCCGCGGCCGCGGCACCGAGCGCTCGGTCGCCGACGTGCTCGAGATGACGGTGCACGAGGCGCTCGTCTTCTTCGGCGCCGACTGGGAGATCGCGACGCGGCTGCAGCCGCTCGAGGACGTCGGCCTCGACTACCTGCGCCTGGGCCAGCCGGTGCCGACCCTGTCGGGCGGCGAGGCGCAGCGCCTGAAGCTCGCCGGCTTCCTCGCCGAGGCCGCGAGCAAGGGCCACGACAAGGCCCGCAGCCGCCGCGGCTCGCTGTTCATGTTCGACGAGCCGACCACCGGCCTGCACTTCGACGACGTCGCCCGGCTGCTGCGCGCGCTGCGCAAGCTGCTCGCGGCCGGCCATTCGCTGCTGGTGATCGAGCACAACCTCGACGTGATCCGCGCGTCCGACTGGATCATCGACCTCGGCCCGGACGGCGGCGACGCCGGCGGCGACATCGTCGCGGTCGGCACGCCGGACACGATCACCGCGCACCCGACCAGCGTCACCGGCCAGTCGCTGCGCGAGTACGCGGTGCAGCTCGCCGAGTCGGCCGCGATCGCGGCACGCCCGCCGGCGCCGCCCGTGCTGGTGGCCGCCGACGCGGCGCTCGACGATCCGGGCGCTCCGCTGCAGACGATGCTCCGGCAGCGCGCCCGCGATTCGATCTTCGTGCACAACGCACGCGAGCACAACCTGAAGAACGTCGACGTCGAGGTGCCGCGCAACCGCATGACGGTGATCACCGGCGTCTCGGGCAGCGGCAAGTCCACGCTCGCCTTCGACGTGATCTTCGGCGAGGGCCAGCGCCGCTACCTCGCGTCGCTGAACGCGTACGCGCGGCAGTTCGTGCAGCCCGCCTCACGACCCGACGTCGACGGCGTCTACGGCATCCCGCCGACGGTCGCGATCGAGCAGCGCACCTCGCGCGGCGGCCGCAAGAGCACGGTCGCGACGCTGACCGAGATCTACCACTTCCTGCGCCTGCTCTACGTCAAGCTCGGCCGGCAGTACTGCCCGAAGGACAACACCGCCATCGAGCCGCAGACCTTCGACGCGATCGTCGCCCGGGTGCTGCGCGAGCATCGCGGCGAGCGCATCGGCGTGCTCGCGCCGCTGGTGGTCGGCCGCAAGGGCCTGTACACCGACCTCGCCAAATGGGCGGCGGCGCGCGGCCACACCCACCTGCGGGTCGACGGACGCTTCCTGCCGACCTCGCGGTTCCCGCGCCTGGACCGCTACGTCGAGCACGACATCGAGCTGCCGGTGGCCGACCTCGTGGTCTCGGCCGACCGCGAGCCGGCGCTGCGCGACGCGCTGCGCGAGGCGCTGCACCACGGCAAGGGCATCGTCATGATCGGCGCCGGGCTGGACGCGCTCGAGGCCGCCATCGCGCGCGGCGACGCGAGCGGCGAGACCGCGCCGCTGAAGACCACCATCCATTCGACCAAGCGGGCCTGCTCCACCTGCGGCACCAGCTATCCGGAGCTCGACCCGAGGCTCTTCTCGTTCAACTCCAAGCACGGCTGGTGCACCGCCTGCCTAGGTGCGGGCCTGGAGACCGTCGGCCGCATCAAGGACGACGAGCTGACGCCCGGCATGGAAGGCGAGACCGACGCCGGCGTCGAGTACACCGACGCGCCCTGCCCGGCCTGCGCCGGCCGCCGGCTCAACCCGGTCGCGCTCGCCGTGCGGCTGCGGGACCTGTCGATCGCCGAGCTGACCGCGCTCGCCGTCGACGACACCCGCGGCTGGGTCGACGGCCTGGCCTTCGTCGGCCGCGAGGCCGAGATCGGGCGCGACGTGGTCGCAGAGATCGGCTCGCGGCTGCGCTTCCTGTCGGACGTGGGCCTGGGCTACCTGTCGCTCGCGCGCGCCGCGCCCACGCTGTCCGGCGGCGAGGCGCAGCGCATCCGGCTCGCCGCGCAGCTCGGCTCGAACCTGCAGGGCGTGTGCTACGTGCTCGACGAGCCGACGATCGGTCTGCATCCGCGCGACAACCGCGTGCTGCTCGACACCCTCGAGGCACTGCGCGACAAGGGCAACACGCTGCTGGTCGTCGAGCACGACGAGGAGACCATCCGCCGCGCCGACAACGTCATCGACATCGGGCCGGGCGCGGGCACCCAGGGCGGGCGCATCGTCGCGACCGGTCATCACGAGGCGCTGGTCCTCAACCCGGAGAGCCTCACCGGACGCTTCCTGTCGCATCCGCTGCAGCACCCGCTGCAGCCGCCGCGCCCGGTGACGCCCGACGGCCCGGCGATCTCGGTGCAGGGCGCGACGCTGCACAACCTCAAGGGCGTCGACGCCCGCGTGCCGCTCGCGCGGCTGACCGTCGTCACCGGCGTGTCCGGCTCGGGCAAGTCGACCTTCGCCCGGGACGTGCTGCTGGCCAACATGCAGGCGATCGTCACCGCGCGCAACA
>JAIYAG010000428.1 GCA_027489195.1 Burkholderiales bacterium
GTCGTGCAGGCCGGCCTGTCGATGGGGCTGGATGCCGCGCAGCTCGCGACCATGACCGCCGCGCTCGCGCTCGGCATGGGCCTCACGACGCTGCTGCCGAGCCTGTGGCTGCGCATCCCGGTCGTCACCGCCTGGTCCACGCCGGGTGCGGCGCTGCTCGCGGTCGGCCTGCCGGGCGTGCCGTTGCCCGAGGCGATCGGCGCCTTTCTGGCCTGCGCGGTGCTGCTGACGCTCGCCGGCGCCACCGGCCTCTTCGAGCGCTGGATGAGCCGGATTCCGATGTCGATCGCGAGCGCACTGCTCGCCGGCGTGCTGCTGCGCTTCGGGCTGGACGCGTTCGGCGGGCTGAGGACCGAGCCGGTGACCGTGGGCGCGATGCTCGCGACCTTCCTCGTCGCGCGCCGGCTGTCGCCGCGCTGGGCGGTGCCGGCGACGCTGATGGCGGGGCTGGCGGCGGTGTTCGCGGGCCCGGGCCTCGCGCCGGTGGCGGGCGCGGCCGCTGCGGCGTCGGTCGCGCCGCTCGCCTGGCCGCCGGCGTTCTCCGTGTCGACGCTGCTGGGCATCGCGCTGCCGCTGTTCGTCGTGACCATGGCCTCGCAGAACCTGCCCGGCGTCGCGGTGCTCAAGGCATCGGGCTACGGCGACGCGCCGATCTCGAAGCTGCTGACCATCGCGGGCGTCGCCACCCTCGTGCTTGCGCCCTTCGGCGCCTTCGCGCTGAACCTCGCGGCGATCAGCGCGGCGCTGTGCATGGCGCCCGACGTGCATCCCGATCCGCGCCGGCGCTGGGTCGCCGCCGCCTGCGCGGGTGCGTTCTACCTGGTGATGGCGGCGTTCGCGGGGCCGCTCGCCGCGCTGTTCGCGGCGCTGCCGAAGGAGATGGTGATCGCGGTCGCCGGGCTCGCGCTGCTGCCGACGATCGGCCGCGGGCTGCAGGCCGCGGTGGCCAACGAGGCCGAACGCGACCCGGCCCTCGTCACCTTCCTCGTCACCGCCTCGGGGCTGGTCCTCTGGGGCGTGGGCTCGGCGTTCTGGGGCGTGGTGTTCGGCATCGCCGCGCTCGTGGTCTGGCGGCCGGCGTCGCGCTGAGCCCCCGGGCACGGTTGCTGCGCTCGCCCCGAAGACGGCGGAGGATACTGCGACGATGGAACTGATCCTGTGGCGGCATGCGCAAGCCGAAGACGGCTCGCCCGACGATGCGCGCAAGCTCACGACGCGCGGCCTGCGGGACGCCGCGCTGGTCGGCGGCTGGCTGTCGCTGCGGCTCGCCGCGCAGCCGGTGACCGTGCTCGCGAGCCCGACCCGGCGGACCCGCCAGACCGCCGAGGCGCTCGAGCTGCCGATCGAGGTGCATCCGGCGATCGGCCCCGATGCCACGGCCGACGAGGTGATCCGAGCGACGGGCTGGCCCGCCGGCCGCGAGGGCGTGGTGGTGGTGGTCGGGCACCAGCCGTGGATCGGCCAGGCGGCCGCGCAGCTGGTGCTCGGTCGCGCCGAGTACTGGCCGATGGCCAAGGGCGCGTTCTGGTGGTTCGCCTGGGGCAAGGACGACGGGCCCGCGGGGGTCCGCGTCAAGGCCGCCCTCACGCCCGAGCTGCTGCGCTGACGCGCTGATCCGCTGACGCGCCCGACCGGCTCCGCGTGGGGCCGTTCCGCCCGCAGGCCCGGCTCAGTCGGGCTTGATCCCCGCCCGCCGCACCACCTCGCCCCAGCGCTTCTGCTCGGCGCGCACGAAGGCGGCGTACTGCTCCGGCGTGTTGCCCACGCCGACCGCGGCATCGTTGGCGAAGCGCTCGGTCACCGCCGAGGCGCGCAGCGCCTTGCTGCACTCGTCGGCGATCCGCCGGATCACCGCCTCGGGCGTGCCGGCGGGCGCCTGCAGCCCGTACCACTGCGAGGTCTCGAAGCCCGGGTAGCCCTGCTCGGCGACGGTCGGCACGTCGGGCAGCACCGGCACGCGCTGCGCGGAGCCGACCGCAATCGCGCGCAGCTTGCCGCTGCGCACGTGCGGCAGCGAGGCCGGTGCGCCGGTCGCCCCGCACTCGGTGCGCCCGGCCAGCAGGTCGACCATCTGCGGCCCGGTGCCCCGGTACGGGATGTGCGTGATGAAGGTGCCGCTGACCAGCTTCAGGTACTCCATCGACAGGTGCCCGGCGCTGCCGTTGCCCGCCGACCCGTAGTTGAGCTGGCCGGGGCGGCTCTTGGCCAACGCGACGAACTCCTTGAGGCTGCGCGCCGGCACGTCCGGGTGCACGACGAACAGGTTGGGCACGCGCGCCAGCAGCGTGACGGCGACGAAGTCGCGGTCGACGTCGAAGGGCTGCTTCGGCAGCATCACGGGGTTCACCGCGAGCGTGCCGACGTGGCCGAGGATCAGCGTGTGGCCGTCGTGATCGGCCTTGGCGACGTCGGCCATCGCGACCGTGCCCGCGCCGCCCGGCTTGTTCTCGACGTAGACCGTCTGGCCGAGCTGCTTGGTGAGCTCGACCGCGATCGAGCGCGCGACGATCTCGGAGCTGCCGCCCGGCGCGAAGGGCACCACCAGCCGGACCGTCTTGCGCGGCCAGTCGGACTGCGCGCGCACGAAGGCGGGCGCGGCGAGGCCGGCGATCGCGGCGGCCGGGCCGAGGAGCAGGCGGCGTCGCGGTGCGGCCACGGATGCGCTCCTGCGGGTCGCCGCGACTGCGCCCGCGGACGCGTGCCGGATCGGTGTGTTCATCGAGCCTCCCTGCCGTCGACCGGCATGTCGTGTGGCGCGAGCGTAGTGAGCCGCCCCGGTGGCGTCAAACCCGGGCCGCGCGCGGCACGTGCCGACGACGCGCGCGTCGATCCCGTGCATCATCCGGAGATGGACACCCTTTCGCTTCCCTCCCGCACCCTCGGCCGTGACGGCCCGGTGGTCGGCGCCCTCGGGCTCGGCTGCATGGGCATGAGCGAGTTCTACGGTCCCGCCGACCCGGCCGAGTCGATCCGCACGATCCACCGCGCCGTCGAGCGCGGCGCGACGCTGATCGACACCGCCGACATCTACGGCCACGGCGACAACGAGGTCCTCGTCGGCCGCGCGATCGCCGGCCTGCGCGACCGCGTCGTGCTGGCCAGCAAGTTCGGCATCCTGCGCCGGCGCGACGATCCGACCTACCGCGGCATGTCCGGCACGCCGGCCTACGTCCGCGAGGCCTGCGAGGCGTCCCTGAAGCGCCTGGGCGTCGACGTCATCGACCTCTACTACGTGCACCGGATCGACGGCGTCACGCCGATCGAGGACACCGTCGGCGCGATGGCCGACCTGGTGCGCGCCGGCAAGGTCCGCTGGCTCGGCCTGTCCGAGGTCGGTCCGGCCACCGTGCGGCGCGCGCAGGCCGTCCACCCGATCGCCGCGGTGCAGACCGAGTGGTCGCTGTGGAGCCGCGACGTCGAGCCGCTGCTGCCGGTGCTGCGCGAGCTCGGCATCGGCTTCGTGCAGTACAGCCCGCTCGGGCGCGGCTTCCTCACCGGCGCCACCACCGACGCCTCGACGCTCGCCGCCGACGACTTCCGCCGCGGCCAGCCGCGGTTCGCCGAGGCGAACGCCGCGCGCAACCGCGAGCTGCTCTCGGCCTTCACGGCGATCGCGCGGGACAAGCAGTGCACGCCCGCGCAGCTCGCGCTCGCCTGGCTGCTGGCGCAGGGGCGCGACGTGGTGCCCATCCCCGGCACGACGAAGACCTCTCGGCTCGACGAGAACCTCGGCGCCGTCGACGTGGCGCTGTCCGCGCGCGAGCTCGCGCGCATCGAGGCGCTTCGGCTGCACGAGTCGGTCGCCGGCTCGCGCTATCCCGACATGGCCTGGGTGATGCGGGAATCCCCCTGATCCCCACCGCGCTGCAGGCCGGCCTCTGGGGCCTGTTCGCGGGCGGCGCGCTGGTGCTGGGCGCCGCCATCGCCTGGTTCGTCGACGTGCCGCAGCGAGTGATCTCGGCAGTGATGTCCTTCGGCGCGGGCGTGCTGATCTCGGCGCTGTCGTTCGAGCTGATGGACGAGGCCTGGCGGCACGGCGGACTGGCCGCGACCAGCGCGGGCTTCCTGGGCGGTGCGCTGCTGTTCACGGTCGCCAACGCGCTGCTCGCGCGCCACGGCGCCAAGCACCGCAAGCGCTCGGGCCCGGGCCGGCAGCCCACCCCCGGGCACGCGGGCACGGGCGCGGCGATCGCGATCGCCGCGCTGATCGACGGCGTGCCCGAGTCGATCGTCATCGGGCTGAGCCTGCTCGACGGCGGCGCGGTGAGCCACGTCGCGGTCGCGGCCATCTTCCTGTCGAACGTGCCCGAGGGGCTGTCGAGCGCGGCGGGCATGCGGCACGCCGGCCGCTCGGCGACCTATGTGTTCGGCGTCTGGGGCGGCATCGCGCTCGCCTCGGGGGCGGCGGCCTGGCTCGGCTATGCGGCGTTCCGCGACGTGTCGCCGGAGGCGGTGGCCGCGACGACCGCGGTGGCCGGCGGCGCGATCCTGGCGATGCTGGCCGACACGATGATCCCGGAGGCCTACGAGAACGCCCACGACGCGGCCGGACTGATCACCGTGCTCGGCTTCCTCGCCTCGTTCGTGCTGACGAAGCTGAGCGGCTGAGTGAGCTGCTGAGCGGGCCGGACGTCGGCGCCGCGCTCGGGCTTCAGGCCGTCGTGCCCACGGTCCTCGAACCCAGCACCGCGTAGTCGTCCCCGTGCTCGGCGAGCCAGCGCTCGCCCAGTTCGCCCGGGCCCTGCGACGGATGGAAGTCGGGGCGGGTGTACTCGCGCCAGGCGGCCACGTTGCCGCGGATGAAGCCCTCGCGGCCGAACAGGAACCGGCCCGCGCTCGACCAGGTCGACGCCTTGAACAGCGCGCCGTCGTCCCACAGGTTGCGCAGCGTCTGGCGCGTGATGTCGGCGAGGAAGGTCACCGTGATGAAGCGGAAGATGCGGACCCGCCAGGCATGCGTGCCGCCGAGCGCGGTGTACATGTCGAAGGCCGTGCAGCGGTGCTCGGCCTCCTCGGCGCTGTGCCACTCCCACAGCAGGCGCAGCCGCGGCTCGGCGCCTTCGAGGGCATGAGGATGGCGCAGCAGCCAGTCGGCGAAGACCGCGGTGAAGTGCTCGACCGCGGCCGTGCCGGCGACGAGGTTGCGCAGGTCGACGCCCGCGAAGCGCTCGATGCGCCGCTGCGCGCGCGGCCCGACGGTGTTGTGCTGGCCCTGAGCTTCGAGGATGGCATTGAAGCGCGCATGCAGGTGCCGGTGCGTGGCCTCCTGGCCGATGAAGCCGCGCACCTCGTCGGCGAAGGCCTCGCGTCGCTCCGGGGGCAGGGCGGCAAGGCCCTGGCGCAGCGAGTCGATGAAGCTCTGCTCGCCGACCGGGAAGCTCATGGACAGCGCGTTGAAGAGCGCCGAGCGGAAGGCGTCGCCGCCGTTCCAGCGGACCGGGAACGGCGTGTCGAGGTCGATGCCGAGGCGACGGACGGGAAGGCTGCTCATCGTGGACCCCTCCGTGAGGTCGATGCACCATTGTACGGTGCCTGCCGCGGCGCGGAGGAGACCGGCCGCAGCGCCGGTGCGGCCGTCAGTCGAGCTCGACGGCGAGCGTGCCGTACGAGCGGTCGCCCGTCGCCGATCGCGCGTCGAGCCAGCCGGTCGACGCGGACTCCAGGACGCTCCAGCGCACCCGCTCGGCGCCGAACGCGGCGGCGGCGCGCGCGGCCAGGTCGGGCCCGTCGGAGGCGGCCCGCGAGGCCCCGGACACGCCGATGAGCGCGCGCAGCCGGGCCGAGCGCGGCATCGCCCGGCGGGCGGCCGCGATCGCATCGAGCGCGGCCTGCTGCAGCGAGTGCGCGTCGCCCTCGCCGTCGCGGGCATCGGGCGGCTCGGACGGCAGCACCGCCACGCAGACCACCGTGCCCGCCAGTCCGGCGAGCGCGAGCCGCGGCAGGCCGAACCGCAGGTCGGCGAGGCCGAGCAGCGTGCGCGACTCGGGGATGCCGTTGAGGACGCGGTTCAGGTCGGCGAAGGCCAGTGCCCGCGGATCGCGGTCGAGCATCAGCCGCAGCGGCGCCTCGGTGGACAGCGCCACCTCGCCGCAGCCGCAGCAGGGATCGAGGAGCACGTCGGGCACGCCCCAGGCCTGCCGGGCGAGCTGCAGCAGCAGGGGGGTGGCGGCATCGACCGCATCCGGACCGGCCGGATCGGTCACGAAGACCTGGCTGCGGCGCAGGCTCACACGGACCCGCAGCCGGCGGCCGTCGAGCAGGCCTGCCCGGGCGAGCGCGCCCGCCGACAAGGCGTCGGGCACCGCCACGCGATCGTCGTCGTCGTCCGATGGCCGGGTGCCCGCGGCGCCAGGGTCCGTGGCCAGCGCGAGCAGCTCGCTGCGCAGCTCCCAGGCGACGGCGAGCGATCGGCGGGCATCGGCGACGATCCGGAGGAGGTCGTCGGCGGGCAGGGCGGGAACAGGCATGGCGTCGGGTCTCTCGAGGGCTGCTGCGGACCGGATTTCACGGCCGCACGACTCGGGGGCGCGTGACGCAATGCACGGATCGACCGTGTGCTCCGACACACGGCGGCATCAGGGAGAGGAGCGGCCTCCAGTTCGTCGAGGCTTAGCCGGAACGGATGAGCCGCGCCACCGACCGGCTAAGTCGATCCCGGCAGGGCGCGTGACAGTGCCTAACGGTTGCGGTCGATCAGACGCTGCAGCGCGCCGACCAGCGCCGCCGCGTTGTGCCCGCCGAACGGCTCGAGCACCGCGCGCTCGTGGTCGCGGGCGGCCTCGATCAGCGGCCCGGCGACGGCGCGTCCGCGCACGGTCAGGCTCACGACGATGCGGCGCCGGTCGTCGGCGTCGGTCTCGCGGTCGACGAGGCCCTGGCGCTGCATGCGCTCGAGCAGCTTGCTGACGGTCGGCTGCTTCTGCAGCACGATCTCGGCGACCTCGCCGGCGGACTTGGGCGCGTCCCACAGTGCGGCCATCACCCGCCACTGCAGCACCGGCACGCGCTCGGCGGCGAGCCGCTCGTGGAACTGGCCGGAGATCAGGTGGCTGGCACGGGCGAGCAGGTAGGGCAGGTAGCCGGCGATGAAGCCGTCGACCGGATCGTTCGCGGCGGCGGGCACGGCCGCCGTCCGCGGGCTCGCCGAGCGCCCGGCCACGGTCAGCGTCCGGGCACCAGCGCCAGCACGCGCAGCGGACTGCCGCTGCCCTGGCGGATCTTCAGCGGCGCCGCGATCACCACCGCGCCCGTGGGCGGCAGCAGGTCGAGGTTGGTCAGGCACTGCAGCCCGTAGCGGCCCGCGCCGTGCATGTAGTAGTGGCAGGGGTAGGGCGGGCGCTGGTGGAAGCCCTGGCCCGCGTCGGTGCCGATCGCCTCGGTGCCGAAGCCCAGCAGGTCGCGTTCCTCGACCAGGAAGCGCGCGACCTCGGCGTCCGGCCCCGGCGTGTGCTGGCCGGTCTCGTCGAAGTTCTGGTATTCGACCGGGTCGGTGCGCTTGCTCCAGTCGGTGCGCATCAGCACCCAGGCGCGCGGCGGGATGCGGCCGTGCTCGGCCTCCCAGCGCAGCACGTCGGCCTTCGTCATCAGGTAGTCGGGGTCGGCAGTGGCCTCCTTCGAGCAGTCGATCACGCAGGCCGGGCCGATCAGACGCTCCACCGGGATGGTGTCGACCGCGTTGTTCGGCAGGTCGCGACCGCTGATCCAGTGGATCGGTGCGTCGAAGTGCGTGCCGGTGTGCTCGCCGCACGAGAAGTTGTTCCAGTACCAGCCCGGGCCGCGCTCGTCGTAGCGCGACACCTCCTCGATGCGGAACGGCAGGCACTGGCCCATCTCGGGCGGCAGCACGATCTGCGGGAACTCGGGGGCGAGCGTCTGGGTCAGGTCGACGACGCGGATGCCGCCGTCGAGCAGCCCGCTGACCAGCGAGGCGAGGGTGTCTGATGCGGAAGAGGCGTGCATGGGGGTCGTCCTTCAGCTTCCGATCTCGCGCTCGAGCGCCTTGGGGTTGTCGCGCCAGCGCTCCAGCCACTCCTGCGCGACGTCGCCCGGATAGACGTCCTCGACGCCGTCCTTGAGCGCGCCGACGACCGCGCGCGCCAGCGTCTCGGGCAGCAGCTTCGGCGGCGGCAGCAGCTGCGTCCACTCGTCGTCGATGGGGCCCGGGAAGACGTTGACCACGCGCACGCCGGCCGGCCGCATCTCGGCACGCAGGCACTGCGCGAGCGACAGCGCCGCGGCCTTGGAGGCCGAGAACGTGCCGTGCGCCGGAAAGTTCGCGAGCGCGAAGATCGACAGCAGGTTGACCCAGGCGCAGGCGCCGGTCGGGCCGTCGGCGGCGCGGGCGCGCAGCGCCGGGCCGAAGGCCTGCGCCAGGCGCAGCAGGCCGAAGTAGTTGACGTCCATCTCGCTGCGCGCGGTCTCGATGCCGACGCGGTGGCCGATGCCGGCGGCACGGTGGTACTCGGCGGTGTTGACCACGATGTCGACCTTGCCGCCGATCTCGCCGGCGAGCTCGGTCACCGAGCGCGAGTCGGTCAGGTCGAGCGGCACCGGCGTGACCTGCGGCAGCGCCACCAGATCGTCGAAGCCGGGCAGCTTCTTCCAGGGTTCGGCATGGCCGGCCCAGACGATGTCGGCGCCGGCGGCGACCAGCGCGCGCACGACGGCCTGGCCGACGGCGGTCTTGGCGTCGGACACCAGCACCTTGCGGAACTTCGGGTCGCAGGTCATCTCGCGCAGCTGCACGTCGTCGCTCATGTTCGGGGTCTCCGTGTCGGGCAGCGCGATCAGCACCGCCTGGCCGGCGCGGTCGAGGCGCGCGCCGATGCGCACGCGCGAGGCCGCGCCGTCGACGTCGCCGTGCAGGTGCGCGACGACGGTGGGGCCGGCATCGAGCCGGACCATGCCGAGCCGCCAGGGCAGGCGCTCGCGGAAGAACAGGTCGTTGCTGTGGTGGAGCGTGGTCTGCGCGAGCAGCGTGCCGGCGCCGTCCTGCGTGCGCCACTTCAGCTTCACCGACAGGCAGCGGTGGCAGGCCTCGCGCGGCGGGTACTGGACGGCCTGGCAGTCGGTGCAGACCTGCAGTGCGAAGCGACCCTCGGCCGCCGCTGCGGTGAGACCGAGCGCCGCGCGGCTGCGACCGCCGGGCGGCAGCGTCGGCACGCGGGTGGCGAGGACGGGGTTCTTGCGCTTCGGGCGCAGCAGCGGCTCGACCATCGTCGCCTCAGTCCGCGCGGCCGAGCAGCGCGGCGCCGCTCGCGAGGCCGCGATCGAAGTTGATCATGCCGAAGCCGCTCACCAGTCCGACCCGCGCGTCGGGCACCTGCCGCCCCTCGGCCTCGCCGGTGAGCTGGCGCATCGACTCGACGATGCCGATGTAGCCGCCCGCGCAGCCCGCCTGGCCGGCCGAGAGCTGGCCGCCCGAGGTGTTCAGCGGGAAGCTGCCGTCCCAGGTGAAGCTGTGCTCGCGCACGAAGGCCGGGCCCTCGCCCTTGGCGCAGAAGCCCAGGTCCTCGATCTGCATCATCGTGATCACCGGGTAGTCGTCGTAGGGCTGGAAGAAGTCGACGTCGGCGGGCGTGACGCCGGCCTGCGCGTACAGGTCGTCGCGGTCCATCGCCCAGCCGCCGCGGAACTGGATCGGATCGTCGGGAAAGCCGTTGTGGCGCTCGATGGTGCCGAGCAGGCGAACGAAGGGCAGGCCGAGCGCGCGGGCCCGCTCGGTGCGCATCACGAGGAACGCGTCGGCGCCGGCGCAGGGCATCACGCAGTCGAAGAGGCCGAGCGGCTCGGCGATGGGCCGCGCGTTCAGGTACTCAGAGAGCTTGAGCGGCTTCCTGAAGATGGCGAGCGGGTTCTTCAGCGCGTTGTCGCGCTGCGCGACGCACAGCTTGCCGAAGTCCTCGCGCGTGGCGCCGTAGGTGCGCATGTAGTGGTCGGTCAGGAACGCGAAGCTCGCGTTCGGCCCGCCCGCGCCGTAGGGGTAGACGGCGTCCCGCGCGAACATCGAGAAGTTCGACAGCGTGAGCCGGAACGAGTCGACGTGGTTGGTGTCGGCCGCGATGCAGGCGACCACGTCGGCATCGCCGGCCTGCACCGCCCGCGCGGCCCGCCGCAGACCGGCCACGCCGCTCGCGCCGCCCACCGGCAGCCAGTCGAGCCAGCGCGGCGACAGCCCGATGTGCTGCATCAGGCCGATCGCGCTGTCGGGGGCGAGGGTGAAGCTCGAGATGCAGGCGCCGTCGACCTCGGCCTTCGCGAGCCCGCTGCGCTCGAGCAGCATCGCCAGCGCCCGCGCCACGAACCAGTGCCCGGCGCGGATCGAGTAGCGGACGTACGGCACCGTCACCGGGGCGACGAGGGCGACGTCGTCGTAACCGAGACGGGATCGGGGCATGGGGGCGCTTGACTCGCGGATCGTTCGGGCTTCAAATCATCGTTGCATGAATATTCATCTAATGCAATCGCACCCGGGTGCGGTCGCGAGCAGGAGCGGGGCGTGGCGGAACGGTCGTTCAAGAAGGAAGTGCAGTCGCTGAGGCTCGGCGACGGCGACGAGTTCCGGGGCGAGGGCATCCTCGCGGTCACCAAGGCGCTGCTGCAGTCCGGGGTGTCCTATGTCGCCGGCTACCAGGGCGCGCCGATCTCGCACCTGATGGACGTGCTGACCGACGCCAACGACATCCTGCAGGAACTCGGCGTGCGCTTCGAGCACAGCGCGTCGGAGGCCACCGCCACCGCGACCCTCGCCGCCTCGGTCAACACGCCGCTGCGCGGCGCGGTCACCTTCAAGTCCACGGTGGGCACCAACGTCGCGTCGGACGCGCTCGCCAACCTCGCCTCGGGCGGCGTCACCGGCGGTGCGATGCTGATCGTCGGCGAGGACTACGGCGAAGGCTCGTCGATCATGCAGGAGCGCTCGCACGCCTTCGCGATGAAGTCGCAGGTGTGGCTGCTCGACCCGCGGCCGAACCTGCCGAAGATCGTCGAGATGGTCGAGCAGGGCTTCGAGCTGTCGGAGGCGTCGAACACGCCGGTGATGCTCGAACTGCGGATCCGCGCCTGTCACGTGCACGGCAGCTTCCGCACCAAGGCCAACCGCCGCGCCGAGTACACGCTGAAGGACGCGATCGAGTCGCCGCGCCGCGACACCGGCCGCATCGTGCTGCCGCCGTCGAGCTACCTGCACGAGCAGGAGAAGATCACCAAGCGCTGGCCGGCCGCGGTGAAGTTCATCCGCGAGCACGGCATGAACGAGGTCTTCGACGGTGATGCGAAGGACGTCGGGATCATCCTGCAGGGCGGGATGTACAACGGCGTGGTGCGTGCGCTCGAGGTGCTCGGCCTGGCCGACGCCTTCGGCAACAGCCGCATCCCGCTGTACGTGCTCAACGTGACCTATCCGCTGGTCGACGACGAGGTGGTGTCGTTCTGCGCCGGCAAGCGTGCGGTGCTGCTGGTGGA
>JAIYAG010000373.1 GCA_027489195.1 Burkholderiales bacterium
CATCGAGGCGGCGCGGGCCGGCGAGCACGGCAAGGGCTTCGCGGTGGTCGCCGCCGAGGTGCGCAAGCTCGCCGAGCGCAGCCAGGAGGCCGCCAAGGAGATCGGCGACCTCGCGGGCAACAGCGTGAGCACCGCCGAGCGCGCGGGCAAGCTGCTCGACGAGATCGTCCCGTCGATCCAGCGCACCAGCGAGCTGGTGCAGGAGATCGCGGCCGCCTCGCAGGAGCAGAGCCAGTCGGTCACCGAGATCGGCGGCGCGATGGGCCAGCTCTCGAAGGCCACGCAGCAGAACGCATCGGCGTCCGAGGAGCTGGCGGCCACCGCCGAGGAGCTGTCCGGACAGGCCGAGCAGCTGCAGCAGTCGGTCGCGTTCTTCAACCTCGGCGACGAGGCGCCCGCGGCCGCGCGCGGCCGGGGCGAGACGCGCGCCACGGGTGGCCAGGGCAGCGGCGGCGAGCGGCGCAGCACCGCCTCGCCGATGCGCTCGTCGGCCCGGCAGGCCGCACCGGCGCCGCGCGGCGTCGCGGCGGCCACCGGCACGCACGGCAACTTCCGTCCCTACTGAGCGAGGCCGAGATGAAGCACGACTCGACGGGCACCGGCGCTTCCGCGGAGGCCGGGCCGGCGGCGCAGTACCTCACGTTCACGCTCGGCGCGGAGGTGTTCGCGATGGACATCCGCACCGTGCGCGAGATCATCCAGTACGGCCCGATGACCACCGTGCCGCTGATGCCGGACTTCGTGCGCGGCGTCATCAACCTGCGCGGCTCGGTGGTGCCGGTGATCGACCTGCAGGCGCGCTTCGGCCGCCCGCCGGCCGACGTCGGCAAGAAGACCTGCATCGTGATCTTCGACACGCTGCGCGATCGCGAGCGTGTCGAGCTCGGGCTGCTCGTCGATGCGGTGAGCGAGGTCATCGACATCCCGCCCGAGGCGATCGAGCCGCCGCCGAACTTCGGCACCTCCGTGCGGCGCGACTTCATCAGCGGCATGGGCAAGGTCGAGGGCGGCTTCATCATCCTGCTCGAGCCCGACCGTGCGTTCGACGTCGACGACATGGCCCGGCTGTGCGAGTCGGCCCAGGACACGGCCCCGGCATGAGCGCCCCACGTCCGATCGGAGGGGCCCGTGGCGACGCTGACTGACCCCACCTTCCGCCGCATCACCGAGCTCATGTACGGCGCGGTGGGCCTGTCCTTCGCCGACGGCAAGAAGCCGCTGGTGTCCTCGCGCCTCGGCCCGCGGATGCAGCGCCTCGGCCTGGACAGCTACGAGGACTACCTGGCGCTGATCGAGGGCCCCGAGAACGGCGGCGAGTTCCAGGTCGCGGTGGACCTGCTGACCACCAACGAGACCTACTTCTTCCGGGAACCCGCGCACTACGCGCTGCTGGAGGCCGAGCTCTCGGCGACCAAGCCGCGCACGCTGTCGGTGTGGAGCGCGGCGTCCTCGTTCGGCGACGAGGCCTACAGCACGGCGATGCTGCTGGCCGACCTGCAGCAGCAGGGTCGCATCGGCTCGGACTGGCGGATCCTCGGCACCGACATCAGCGACCGCGTGCTGCGCAGCGCCACCGAGGCGATCTATCCGCTCGAGCGCCTGCGGATGGTCACCCCGGAACGGCTGCACCGGCATTGCCTGCGCGGCGAAGGCGCCTCCGACGGCCTGGTGCAGATCCACCCGCGCCTGCGCGAGCGGGTCCGCTTCGGCCAGCTCAACCTGTGCCGCCCCGTCGAGGCCATCGGCCCCTTCGACGTGATCTTCCTGCGCAACGTGCTGATCTATTTCGATCCGGCGACCAAGAGCGAGGTGGTCGACCGCGTGCTCACGCAGCTGCGCCCGGGCGGGCTGTTCTTCATCGGCACCGCCGAGGGCCGCGTGCCGTGCCGCACGCCGCTGAAGGTGCTCGCACCGGGCGCGTTCCGCAAGGCCGACGCATGAGCCGTCCGAGCGTGCTCGCGCCCTGCGCCGGGTCGCGCCACGATGCGCCGCCGGTGCACACGCTGCATCCCGGCGACGTTCGGGTCGTCGAGCGTGGCGAGCGGCTCGAGACGCTGCTCGGCTCGTGCGTGGCGATCGTGATGACCGACCCGCGCCGCACGGTCGGCGCGATGTGCCACGTCGTCCATTCGCGCGCACCGGTCGCAGCAGCGGTCGAGACGAGCGCCTGGGGCGAGATGGCGCTGCGCACGATGTACGGCGGGCTGCTCGCGCGCGGCATCGTCCCGGCGCTGTGCCAGGCCTGGGTCTACGGCGGCGGGAACATGTTCCCGGCGCTGTTCGGGCCGGGGCACGTGGGTGCCGACAACACCGACTGGGCGTTCGCGGCACTGGCCCGCGACGGCGTGCGCGTGCTCGCGCACGACACCGGCGGCATGGTGTACCGCAGGCTCGCGTGGACCGTCGGCGACGGCCCGCCCGAGGTCGCGGCCGTTCAGGTCTGAAGGGCGAGGGAGCGGCGGATGGCGATCATGGTCTTCGTGGTGGACGATTCGGCGGTGGTGCGCCAGACCCTGATGCACCTGCTCAAGGACGATCCGGACATCGAGCTGATGGGCAGCGCACCGAACCCGCTGATCGCGGCGCCGATGCTGCGGCGACGCCGGCCGGACGTGCTGCTGCTCGACATCGAGATGCCCGGGATGGACGGCCTGACCTTCCTGCGGCAGATCATGGAGGCGTCTCCGATCCCGACCGTCATCTGCTCGACGCTCACGGAAGCCGGCAGCAAGATGGCGCTCGACGCGATGGCCGCGGGCGCGGTGGCGGTGGTGGCCAAGCCGCGGCTCGGCCTCAAGCAGTTCCTCGAGGATTCTCGGCGCGAGCTGCTGCAGACGCTGAAGGCCGCTGCCCGCGCCCGACCGCGCGCCGGCGGGACCGCGACCGCACGCGCGGCCCCCGCCGCGCCGCGACCGCCGATCGAGGGCCTGCACGCGCTGTCGGTGAACAAGCCGGTGGTGCTCGGCAGTTCCACCGGCGGCACCCAGGCGATCGAGGCGGTGCTGCTCGCGCTGCCGGGCGACGCGCCCGGCATCGCGATCGTCCAGCACATGCCGGAGAAGTTCACCGCCATGTACGCGCAGCGTCTGGACGGCACCTGCGAGATGAACGTGCGCGAGGCCCGCGACGGCGACCGTCTGGAGCGCGGCG